>JASHZC010000247.1 GCA_030042755.1 Vulcanimicrobiota bacterium
GATACGATCGCGGCGAATCTTCGTTACGCCAAGCCTGAGGCCAGCGACGACGAGCTGATCGCTGCCGCACGCAGCGCCAACATCCACGACTTCATTACCACGCTACCGAACGGCTACGAAACGGTCGTCGGCGAGCGAGGCCACAAACTCTCCGGCGGAGAGCGCCAACGCCTGGCCATCGCGCGCGTGCTGCTCAAGAATCCCTGCATCCTGATCCTGGATGAGGCGACGAGTGCGCTCGACTCTCACAACGAGGCGGCGATTCAGGGAGCCCTCGACGTCGTCATGCGCGGCAGAACGAGTCTGGTCATCGCGCATCGGCTCTCCACGATCGTCAACGCCGACGTCATCTACGTCATCGAGAACGGCCGCATCGTCGAGAGCGGAGCGCACGCCGTGCTCCTGGCCCGTAACGGACCGTACGCGTACCTCTACCGCACGCAGTTCCGGGACGCCGCAATCGCCACCTAGGCTAGAGGGCCCAGGCTCAGGGCCCCCCATTGGGGGACCTTTCTACCTCCTTATCAATCGGTAACCCAAGTTACGATAGCCGCACGGGCATTCGGAGGTGTCCATTTGCTGCTATTGTCCACGCCCTTGGTGCGCCCGTGAACGTACGTTCGTTTTGCGTTGCGCTCTTCGGCGTGGGCGCCAAGACCGTTCGGTGTCTCAGTACGCCAAGGAGATTTAGGATGGAACCGAAGGTGGGCACCGCTTCGCGCTTGGCACTCATGCTGCTCGCTTTTGCCGGCGCAATCGTCGCATGCAGCGGCGGCGGATCCGGCGGCGCGCCACCGGCGGCGACAGCATCGCCCGCCCCCAGCACGGCACAGGGCGTTTTCAAGATTCTCATCCCACTTCCGCAAGCCACACAATCCTCCAAGCACGTGCGCCCGGACTACATCTCGCCGGCGACGCAGTCCGTGTCGTTCCAAGTCGCACCGAATGCAGCGCAAGTCGTGGAGCTCGGACCGAGCAGTTCAGCATGTGAATCCGTCGCAAACGGATACACGTGCACGGCGAACTTTGTCGCGCCCATCGGAAACAACGAAATGATCGTAAAGACGTTTGCCTCGACCAACGGTACCGGTCAGGTCCTCTCGATGAACTCGGTAGCGATCGACATCGTCGCAGGGCAGGTAAATCCAGTGAACGTTGTGCTCAATGGCGTCGTGAACACGTTGACGCTTTCGCTGGCGCCAAGCTCCGTAACGTACGGAACGGCGTCAAACGTGCAGGCGTTGTGGGAGGCGCTTGATGCGTCCGGGTATACGATCGTCGGCCCAGGATCATTTGTCGACGGCAGCGGTAACCCGCTTGCTCCTGCGCTCGCATCGTCCGATGGTACCGACTTCACCATTGCTCCACTTCCGCAGCCATCGCCAGGCTGGACGGTCGCGTACGACGGAACTGCAGTTTCGTCACCCACCTTGACGCTTTCCGCGCCGGGTGCTAATCCAAGCATCGCACCAGTGAGTTCGACGCTTACTGTAATAACGCCGATTAGTGCAAGTCCAAGCCCGCTCAACGTCGGTGAAACTGGTACGCAAACAATCTACGTAACCGAGGCCGGTTACAGCGGAACCTATACTGTCACGAGCGATAACACCTCGGCCGTCGGCGTCACGTCGCCCGTCACTGCGACGCCGAACACCACTGCAATCACGATAACGGTCAACAATGCCGGCACTGCGCATGTTACGATCACCGATTCCAAGGGGCAGTCCGCCACTGTGACCGTTGTCGTAACGCTAACACCCATCACCATCTCGCTCGCAGAAGCGGTTCAGAACGTGAGCTAGCAATGCGTAATTCGCGTTTACTGATCGTCCTGGGGTTTACAGCTACGATCGTAGCTTGCGGCGGCGGTGGCGGCAGCGGCGGTAGCTCAAAGGGCATTTTGCCAATTGCGCAAGGCTCTTCTGCTCCAGGCAACGGTGAAGGCGTGTTTTCGATTCACATTCCTGCAGCGGAGCAGTCCTCAAAATCAAAGCGCCCAGAGTATGTTTCACCGGCAACGCAATCGGTGTCGTTCCAAGTCGGTTCGAACCCCGCGCAAGTCGTTGCGCTGAGTCCAAGCAGCGCAGGGTGTCAACCGACCAGCAGCGGCTATACGTGCACCGCGAACTTTGCTGCTCCAATAGGCCAGGATACGATCACGGTCGAGACCTTCGCGAGCGCCAACGGTACAGGGTCAGTACTCTCAATGAATACCGTCTCGGTCGACATCGTTGCCGGACAGGTTAATCCGGTGAACGTCGTACTCAACGGGATCGTCAATACGCTCGCCCTTTCCCTCGAGCCGAGCGTAGTTAATTCCGGCACTTCATCGACGGTTCAAGCAGCTTGGACGGGGCTGGACTCATCGGGCTACACCATCATCGGACCGGGATCGCTCGTCGACGGAAGCGGTAATGTCGTTTCGCCTACGCTAACCTCTTCCGACACGACGGACTTCACGATTTCTCCGCTGCCGTCTGCCTCTCCAGGTTGGACTATAGGATATGACGGTGCGGCAGTTTCTTCTCCAACTCTTACACTGGCCGCGCCGGGAGCGAACCCGGCGATTAGCTCGGTGACGCAGACACTCACGGTTGTGTCACCAACACCGACGGCGAGTCCGTCGTCCACGCCGGATGCGGATTGGGACACGTTTGGATACGATCTGCAGCACGATGGGTATTTTCCGAATGAAACGACCGTGGGCGTGAGCAACGTCGCTAACCTAACGGAGTTGTGGACCGCGCCGACCGTCCTATCGGGAATGATGCGCGAACCCGTTCTTGCCAACGGCGTCATGATCGACGGACAGCCGACCAACGTGCTATACGCTGGATCGAATTGGGGCGCAACGCTCTACGCCATAAATGTCTCCAATGGATCGGTCATTTGGAAATTCAGCGTACCGTCGGCGAGCTACACGTGCGGCAGCTCGGCGTCAGAGTGGTCTATCGGCATGACCCCTGCGATCGACCGAGCGAAGAATCTCGTTTATTTCGGTGACGGCGAGAATCAGGTGCACGCACTCAACCTGTCGACCGGTGCGGAGGCAAGCGGCTGGCCCATATCATCGATAGCGGATTATACCGGCGACCACAACTTCATGCACGGTGGTTTCACGTACAACCCAGCCAACGGATACCTCTACGTGGTGACCTCGTCGACATGCGACCTCTCGCCTTGGTATGGGCGGCTTGTTGCAATCAACACGAGTACGCGCGCGACCGTCGGAACATTTTATCCGGTCAGCGCGAGTTCGTCGCAAGGCGGAAGCGGCGGTGGAATCTGGGGACCCGGCGGAGCGTCGATCGATCCGTCGACCAACGACGTGTACATCGCGACCGGCAATGCCGATACGTCGACCGGCATCGCACAAAACACCGGCGACGCCGAGCAGATCGTGG
>JASHZC010000248.1 GCA_030042755.1 Vulcanimicrobiota bacterium
CAGGGACTTCGGATCAGCGGATATGGTCTTTTGCGGCAATTCTCGATAAGGCCGGCGTGCCGACGACCGTGCGCAAGAATATGGGTCGCGACATCGCCGCCGCTTGCGGACAGTTACGCGCCGAAACGCAACCAAAAGCACATAGAGTCGCCCTGCCATCCTGAGCGAAGGCCCGCTGGGCTCGAGATTGCATAAAACGAGGCGCCGCATTACTGCGGCGCCTCGTGCGTTTCGATGGGAAACTGCAGGCTTGATACGTAGCCGACCGTAACACATCTCCAGCGACTTCGCGAGTGCGGTTGGAGCGCCCGGGAATCGAACCCGGAGCTGTGCGGGCAGGACGCCGTCGAGCTAGCGGTGCAATTCCGGAATAAGGAGCCCGTGTTTTATGCACCGCTTCGTCCTATGCGCAGTTGCTGCGTGCATTGCACTTACCTCGACCGCTGCGAAAAGCTCAGCACAGGTCTTGGCGCCGTCGTGGTCCGAGATTCGGCGCAGTCTCGTGGTCATCGGATACAAAAAAGGTGACGGCACCTTTGCGGCTTACGGCACGGGCTTTTGCATAAAATCGAGCGCCTCGAGTTCGCAATTCCTTACCGACGCGCACGTCATCGCCGTACCGACCTCGTCGGAACCGCTCTCGCTCGTTGCGATCCTTTCCGATTCGCGAACGGTGCCCGCGACGATCGTGCAGTCTTCGACGCAAATGGATCTGGCAATCGTCTCCGTTGCCGTCGGAAATATTCCCGCCCTTACGATCAGCGCAAGTCCACCAGAGGAAACGCAGACGATTGCAGTAGGCGGCTATCCGTATATTGTAGGCGTGCGCTTTGGCGGACTCTTCGGTTCCGGAGAAATGCTCGCCGGTCAGCAGGCGCATTTAGCCCCGGACGTTCACATGGGCGCGGTAAGCTCGCTGCAAAGCTCATGGATCGTGTTCGATATCAACGGCGGCACCGTCGATCATGGGAACAGTGGCGGACCGCTATTCGATCCGAAGAGCGGCGTCGTATATGGCGTACTGGAGGGCTTCGTGCCCGGTTCGGTCGATTCGAACGCGCAAGGTCCGCAAGTCGCCACGGCCTACAGCAACCTCGCGATGGCTCCGCAAGTCGTTGCGGCGTTCATGAAGGGGGAATCGGGAGCAACGGCCGCCGTTTCGGGAGTCCAACGCACGAGCGCCGTCAACGATCCCACAGCTGCGTTCCGCGCGCTGGCCGATCGCGGCAACGTCGTCGCTCAAAACACTCTTGGTCTTATGTATCGCGACGGGAAGAATGGCGTGCAAAGAGACGACGTGCAAGCCGTGCATTACTTCCAGCTCGCCGCAAACGCGGGCAATGCCGACGGTCAAGTCAACCTCGGCGCGATGTACGTTCTCGCACGCGGCGTCCCGCAAGACTACGCCACCGCGTTGCACTGGTTCCAGCTTGCCGCCGTGCAAAACAACTCATACGGACAGTACAGCGTCGGGTATCTCTATTATTTCGGGTTCGCCGTGCCGAAGGATTATGCGACGGCACTCCATTGGTTCGAACTCGCGGCGGCTCAAGGAAATCACAACGCCGAATACTCGATCGGATATATGTACGATAACGGCATCGGCGTTCCAAAAGATGACGCGATGGCGGCTCGCTGGTACAAGCTCGCGGCCGCAGCGGGTGTCGTCGGTGCCGAGAACAATCTCGGGCTAATGTATTACAGCGGCCGCGGAGGCTTGCCGCAAGACACGGCGATCGCGCTCAAGTACTTCAGAGAGGCCGCAGCGGGCGGTGGTCCCGGAGCGCAAAACAATCTCGGGCTCTTGTACTTTCGCGGTACGGGCGTACCGCAAGACTACGCGGCCGCGATGCATTGGTATCAGCTCTCCGCGGCTCAGGGATTTGCCGCTGCTCAGCTCAATGTCGGTACCATGTACTACGGCGGTTTCGGCGTTGCCAAAGACTACGCAATGGCGCTGCATTGGTTCTTGCTTTCGGCAAACCAAGGCAATCCTATGGGAGAACGCGCCGTAGGCTTCGTGTACCAGCAAGGTGCCGGTGTCGCGCAAGACTACGCGACCGCCATGCGGTGGTATCAGCGGGCTGCGGATGCCGGACTTCCCATTGCATATCAGAATATCGGCGTGCTCTACGAGAATGGCTGGGGTGTACCGCAAGACTTTGCGACCGCGCTGCACTGGTATCAACTCGGCGCAGCGCAGAACGAACCGCGCAGTCAGTATCGCATCGGCTCGATGTACGAAAACGGACACGGCGTGCCACGCGATTATACGATTGCACTGCATTGGTATCAGCTGGCTGCAGCACAAGGAGACGCCGACGCGCAAGCGGGCGTGCAGCGCATACGTCAGCTCCAGAGCGCGCATTAGCGCGTCGCAGAAGAGCTGCTCGGCGGTTTTACTTTACGGGAACGCCGACGAAGGTGCCGCCCGCACCTGGGAACGGCGAATCCGTCCACGTGCCTCGGATAACACCCGTTCGATACCACAGCCCCTTGAGTGCGGCGATGCCGCTGACGCCGCCTGGATGCATGGCCACGTGATGGACGCGCAACAGAATCGTAGTACCGTTGGTAACGCCTTCGGCTTTCGCGACTCCATACGGCCCGCGGCACGATCCCGCAACAGCGCCGTTACTGGCGACGCTGATCACGCAGACTCCGGACATCGTCTCGATGACCGGACGCCCCAGCGTCCCCTTAAAGCTCCAGGTACCGGTGAAATAATCTGCTCTAGCGACCAGTGGTGAGAGAGCGACCGCTGCAAAAAGAACGAGCGCGCCGATATGGCGCAACGTAGAAACTCGTTTCATACCTGCTCCTCCAGCGCTATGCGCGTGAAAGGGCCCGCCACTGGAGCTGGTATGCGGTCGGCCTCCCGTACACCTGCCCTACCTCGCCGCGCGAGGGGTCGGGTAGAATACGCCCATGACCGTCGAGCTCACAATCGCGCTGCTCGTTCTCGCCAATCTTGCATTTGCCGCTCGGAGCCTCGAGATTTGGTTGCGGTCGAACGTTGCAATCGACCCTGCGAAAGCGCCCCAAGACACGCCGCGCGTAAGCATCATCGTGCCGGCTCGCAATGAGGAACGGCAAATCGAAACGTGCATACGTTCTCTCTTGCGGCAACGGTATCCATACTTCGACGTCATCGTCGTCGACGATCGTTCGCAGGACGAAACGCCGCACATTGTCGAGCAAATAGCGCGCGAAGACGCGCGGCTCCGGCTGGTGCGCGGCGAGCCACTACCGCCGAACTGGGTCGGGAAGCCATGGGCCCTCGCGCAAGGCGCGAAGGCTGCGCGCGGCCAGTGGTTGCTCTTTACCGACGCCGACACCGAGCACGACCCGGATGCGCTCGCTTCAACGGTCGCATACGCGCGTGAACGCGAACTTGGAGCGCTCAGCATATTGACGAATCAGACGCTCATCAGCTCCGCCGAGCGAGTCGTCTTACCCGGAATTTTGTGGACGATTGCCTTTGCAACCGGACCGCTTGCCGACGTCAACGATATGCGACGCGAGAACGCGCTCTTCAACGGGCAATACCTGCTCGTGCGGCGCGAGGTCTACGACGCGATCGGCGGCCACGTTGCCGTGCGCGCGGAGATTGCGGAAGATCTCGAACTCGCTCGCCGATTCAAAGCCGACGGCCGTTTTGCGACGGCGCTGGTGAACGCGAATGGGCTCGTGCGCACGCGAATGTATCGCTCCTTCGGCGAGATTTGGGAAGGCTTCGTCAAGAATTTTGCGCTTGGGACGCGCGACCGCCCGCTTATGGCAGCGCTAGGCATTCTATTCTTTGCGAGCATTTCACCGCTCACGCCGCTCGCAATCGCGTTAGCGCTGTTCGCGCATGCGTGGGCCGTTGTCTTCGTTCTGTTGACCGCGAGCGTGCTCGCGATCGCTGCCGCGTCGCCGGCGATGCGACGAGCCGGGCTGCCCGCGGCGTCGCCGTGGACGCTGCCAATCGGCATCGCCGTGATGATCGGAATATTTCTTACCTCGATCGTGCGTCATGCGCGTGGCGGCGTGACGTGGCGAGGCCGCAGATACGCGGCTTAGGAGTCTTCCGAATCCCAGGTGCGCGACGTCGTCACGACGAGACTCCTCTGCATCGCTTCGTTCAGCGCTTCCAAATCGCGGTCGAGTGCGTGCACGGTTTCTTCACCGAGCTCTTGTGCGACATAGCGCTCTGCGGAGGCGATTCGCGATCCCGCGCGTTCGTAGGTTGCGCGGCCTTTGTCGGTGAGGTGCGTCTCGAGGGTCCGTCCGCCGCCCTTGGTGCGCTCGATCAAACCGGCTGCTTCGAGCTTGCCGATGTTTGAAACCATTGCTTGAGGCGAGACGAAACATTGCCGAGCAAGTTCGGCGCTCGACGCGGCCGGCGTACGATCGATCGCACGCAGAATCAGTAGTTGTGGAACCGTGACGCCGACGTCGCTCAGCGCATCGGCCAATGCGGCTCGCATCGTGGCCTG
>JASHZC010000249.1 GCA_030042755.1 Vulcanimicrobiota bacterium
TGGCGAACGACGGCGTGCGCACTGCCCCCGACGTCATCGTGAGCGTACCGTTACCGGGCGGCGCTGCATACCGCATGGGGTCGTTGGAGATCGACGGGCGGCCCGCCGACGACGATGCTGCGGAGCGCCTCTTCGGCAAGGGCTTGGGAATCGGTTCGATCGATGCACGCAGCCGAGCCACGATTCTTTGGAAAGTCGGCGTGCGCATGGGCACGCGACCGCTCCTCGTCATTCCGATCGTGCGTGCTCGCGAGTCGACCATCGTCGGCGGCAGCCCACTTTGCGTCGAGCGCAAAGGCACGATGACCGCATTCGCCAGCGAATTGCAAATCGCGGATCGCGCGCTGTTCGAACCGAAACCGCTGATTCCGGTTGACATTCCCGCAAACGAACTCCCGATCTACGAGCTCGACGCGGAAGAAGAGCTCATCTACGAAGCTGCCGACGCCGCGCTTTCGAGCGCGGTGCCGCCGCCCACCGAGGAGCCTCCCGAGCCCGAACCGGAACCGGTTCTACCCGACCCCGAACCGGTCGTGGCGACCGCACCGGTGCGCGAAGCGGTCATCCTTTACGGCGGACTCGATCGCGCGACGCTGGCCTTCTTCGAACGCGTCTTCAACGGATCGAGGGTGCCGACGATTCTGCAGCATTGCATCTTTTCGAGCGCCCTCGCATGCACGCTCGACGCCGACGGCAACGACCTCGTCGATCTCAAGAAGCATTTGGGTGCGCAGTCGCAGATTCTGCATCGCGTAACCCTGCACGAGAAACTCGGGAAACGAGAACCGATCGGCGAGTATGCCGGGACGCTCTCAGCCAGGATCGATGAGATCGCTCCTTTACCGGTGCGCGCGGGTCCGCACTCGGACCTCGAACGCCTTGCGTTCACCACGGAGCTCCACGAGCCGGCGCTCGCCGTCGTTCGCAAGATCGCCGAAGAACGCGATCGCTGGGACTTTGTCAAGGCGCGGCAACTTACGCTTGCGATACAGGCGCAACGCGTCGTGCTCGATGACGACTCGCGGGCAGCGTCGATCGATAACGCGTTACGTTCGTACGCGCAGCACTCGATGACCGTGCTGCAAAAGCTTTTCGTTCGTTTGCGCATCGACAAAACGACCGGGGTGCTCTTCCAAAACGATCCCGCACTCGACTCGGCCGCGCGCAACCTGCTTGCAACGTGCGCGATCGCGCTGCCCTATTGAACCTGTTCCTCGGCATTCCCAGCGCAGGATCTCCATCCGGGCCCTTCTTGCAAAGCCTCGCTGCGATCGAGCTTCCACCCGCAACGCGTTCGCTCGAACGTGCGGTCGTCACCGGTAATTTCGTCCCGGCGCAGCGCGATCTAATCCTCGAACGTGCGCTAGAACGAAACGCCGACGTGCTCGTCATGTGCGACGACGACATCGTGCTTCCGCGCGACGCATTCGTGCGGCTGTGCGGCACGTTGGACGCCGCGCCGAATGCGGCTCTTGCCGGAGCCCTCTATTACTCGCGTGACGGATTCCGGCCGATGGTCGTCGATCGCTGGGACGAGCGCGACACGCGCACTGCGGTGATTCCCGCCTTCGATCGCTCGCCGATTCTCGTGGATGGCGTCGGATTCGGATGTGTCGCGATGCGAACCGCAGCTCTCCGCGATCTGCAGCCGCCGTATTTTTCCGCGCACGTTTTCGTCGAGCGCGCCGCGGGACGAGTGCGCATCTGCGACGAGGACTATCTCTTCTGCGCGCGGCTACGCCAGGCCGGTTACCGCGTGCTGCTCGATCCTGCCGTTCGCTGCGGCCACTACGACCGCGCGACGAACGCAACGGTTCCGTCCGTGTGGGAGCCTCCGGAAGTGACGAATCGCGTGCGAATGGCGGCGCTCGTCGGCGGCCGGCCCGTACTGATCGATGCGGCCGAAGGTCACGCGCCGTCCGCAGAGACGCACGTCCCTGCGAACGTGGAGTATATCGTCGTTCCCTAGCGTCTAGCGGATGTCGCTAAAGAGCTTGGGCTGATTGCGGTGCTTACCGGCGACCGAACGCGCGTAGGCCTTCCACCTCGCAATGAGCGCAAGCCGTTCGGTCGTTTGACCCTGGCGCTCTCTCAAGCGCTCGAGATACCACTCGCGATAGGTCAGGATTTTTTGGACGCGTTCGCGGACTTCGCGCTCGAATTCGGGCGTACGCGAATCGGCGGCGGCTTCCCACGCGTTTGTTAGCGCGTGACGCGCGCGCGCCATGTCCGAAAGTAGACGCTCGCATCCTTTCCAATCGCGCTTCTCGATCATCGGCGGAAGCGGAGCGCACAGGTTTTCCAGCGTCTCGAGCGCCGAACGGACGTTTTCGATCGACGTTTCAGCCAACGGCGGCAAACGTCGACGTTACGCCGTCGCCTCCCGACAGACCGGTCTGGGCGCGGCGCTCGGCCTTGAACTGCGTCACGGCGGTATTCCACGTCGCGCGATAGTCTCGCGCGTATCCAAGCACACGCGACACGCGTTCGGGATCCTTGCGCATGTTGGCCATGACCAATTCGCGATGCCAGAACCCATAGACGCGTAACAAATTCTGCGAAAGTTCGCCGCCGATCTCCATATCGAGCGAACCCATCAGTACGGTGCACGCGCGCTGAGCGCGCAGCAACGCTTTATGGATCCCTTCGATGTCACCACGATCGTTCATCAATTTGTCGTGCGCCTGCTGCGCGGCGATAATGAGCACGTCGAAGATCTTCACGATGAGATCCTCGGGCGATGCGGTGAGGATCGCCGTCTCGAGATACGTCTGTTCGCTGGGCCGTCGCACTATGAACTCGAGCTCCCTGAACTACTGCTGCTGCTGGTCGAGAAGCCGAAGTACGCTGCCAGCTCCTGCTGCTCGGATTGCAGAGCAGCGATGGTGCCCTCGTCAGCGGAGTACTCGGTACGTAGTGTATCGGCATATTGATTCGCGTTATCCGTGATCTGCTGCACTTGCTGCTGTAAATTGTTGATCACGTCGGTATTGCTGTTCTCATAGTTTTGAATCAACGATACCGCTGGAATCGTACCGACCATTCCCGAGTTCAACTGCGTTGGGCTGCCGGTCACGCTGGTCAGATAGCTGCCGAGTTGCGTGGTCAGGCTGGTCGCGCCGATGATGAGATTTTTGACCGCATTCGGGTCTGCTTGATACGCCGCCAAGAACGACGAGACGTCGAGCGGCTGCAACTGGCCGTCGGTGCCATCCATCGTTTGCTCTTGGTACCCGTCGGTACTCGACGACGAAGTCGAATTTGGATTGGTGGCTTGGATCGTCTCGTAACTACTGTCGAGCGAAACGCCGATCTGCGAAAGCGAATTATACGAGTTCCCCGATCCGAGGAAGCCTCCGACGATGTTCTCGAGTTCCTGTACGATCGTTTGCGCATCGGTGTTACCGTAGAGCACGCCGCCCGGGATCTGCGACGCTTCTCCGCCGGTTCCCGGTTGCGCGGTTCCTATGACCGGAGGCGCGGTAGCACTGTTGATTTCGTTAACGGCCGCATTGTAGCTCGAGACGAACGCCTGCATCGCCGAAACGAGCAGCGTCGTATTCTGCGAGACGTTGATCGTAAACGGGGTCGTCGTATCTCCGGAAATCGTGAGCGTCAAGCCGGAGATCGCGTTCGTCACCGTGTTCGAGCTGTTGTAGACGGTGTTCGTCGTACCATCCGGGTTTTCGATCGTAATCGCGGACTGCTGTCCGACCGTCGTGCTGGCGCCGCTCGTACTCGTCAATCCCGCCGCAGTCAAGAAATTACTCGTGTCGCTGCTGGATCCGAGGATAATGCTTTGCGGGCCCGAGTCCTGATTGACGAGTTCGATCTGTCCCGTAACGGAATTGTACGAAGCATTGACGCCGGCGGTGCTGTTATTGATCGCGTTGAGAACGTCTTGGAGATTCTCGTCGGTCGTCACGTCGATCTTCACGCCGTTGATCGTGAAGAATCCCGCGGTTACTGCTGTGTTGAAACCGGCGTTCGACGAGGTGTCGAAGGACGCATCGACATTGATGCCACCGACCGTAGCGGTTCCCGTGATCGAGCCGCTGGCCGCGCTGTTCAGCACCTGGGCGTTGCTCAATTGCAGCACGTTGAGCAAGTTGCCCTGATCGCTCGCACTGCCGATCGAAATCGGCTGATCGGAAGACGTGAATTGCACGACGCCGTTGACGAGCGTTGCCAAGAACTGCGCGTCGGCACTTGCGTCGACCTGCGTCGTAATGTCGTTCAAAATCTGATCGAGCGACTGCGAATCGACGTTGTAGGAGATTTGCACGCCGTCGACCGTAATCTCGCCCTGGCCGTTGTTGCCATTCGTCGCCGTGACTTTCGTGTTGGCGTCGACCAACGGCACGGTGGCATTAATCGATTGGTCGGCGTCGAGGCTGGAAAGGATCGACGTGTTGGTGGCG
Organism: Vulcanimicrobiota bacterium; assembly: GCA_030042755.1. The sequence continues at coordinate 4,422 of JASHZC010000249.1, forward strand.
GCCTTAACGCTTTCGACCGTGTACAGACCCGGCGTAGCCGTTACACCGGAAATGCCGCTGGCCGTGAGCACGGAAGAGTCGCCCGACGTTGCCTGATACGTACTGAACAGATCCGGATTCGAAAGGTTCGCGAGCGCATTCTGCACCGAGACGAGCAAGTTGTTGATCTTGATCAGCTCGGTGTTTGCGTTGTTGAGCGTCGCAATCTGTGCGTTGAGCTGCTGCTCCGGAGCAAGCTGAAGCTGGGTCAGCTTGTCGATGACGGAGTTCCAGTCGATACCCGACACGATGCCGGGGAATGAGATCGGCGGAACATTCGTCCCGTAGACGGTGCTGCTGTTGCTGCTTGACACTATTGTGAGCTATACCTTTTGGTCGAGAGTGACGCCGTCGGTTTGATCGAAAAATTCCGCAAGGCCGATCAGCACTTCCGGTGGGAACTGCGCGACTTCTTCGCCGGTAACTGGGTTGGTAAAAACCGTCACGATAACATCGAGCGGACGGATGACTTTGTACGAAATGTCGAGATCTTGCGGCGAGCTCGATGCGCCCGCGCCGACATTGTAGAGTCTTGCGATTGTGGATGCGAGCGTAGCGCTGCCGCCCGATGGCTGTATACCACCGGTCGGCTGGTCTTCTGAACCGCTCGGAACCGACGATCCTGGGAGCGGCCCGGTCTGCGCCTGCGCCTCTCCCGCGGCCGCGCCATCCGATGGTGCGACTGACTGAACGTCCATGTTAGCAATCCTTCTCCCGCTTCTTCGGTTTTCGACTCGGCGGCGCGCGGATTTTAGGCTGCGGCCTCGGCGTAAGCCCCCAGGATCGCCTGGAGGCTGCGGAGCGGGTCGCACAACTCGGCCGTACGCCCAGCCGCGATCGGGGCGATCGCCGGTGCACGTTCCCATGCGCGCAGCAATGCCGCGGCGTGGCCGGCCGGCGCAGCCGGATCGACGCTCTCGGCCATGCCCGGCCAGATACCGGCGAGAGGCAAGGCCGACGAGATCACCAAACCGCATCCAAAGCTCGCGGCGCGGGCGATCCTGGCGGCACCGTGGCCCGTCCATGCGAAGTCGGCATACACTCGAGCGCCCGCGTACAGGGCCGCCAGCTGACCGGCACTCAGCCCGTCTTGCGGCAGCCAGATCGCGCGCGGACCCGCGGTAGCGACGGCGCTTTGGTAATAATCGCCGTGCTCGACCGTCCCGGTCACCACGCACGGCAGTCCCGCTTCCGCCGCGGCGCGGAGTACCGCCGCCTGGTTCGCTCGCGGTTCGAACGCCCCGTGGACCAGCACGTACTCGTCGAACCCACACAGCGCGCCGATCGACTCCGGCGCTGGCAGAATTGTTCCGAGGCTGGGAACGCAACGGCTCGCGCCCGTAAATCCGAGATTCTGCCGCGCGTAGAGTTCTTCGGCTTCGCTGGTAAAGACGGCGCCGCGCGCTTGCGCGAGCATCGCGCGGAGATGGCCTTCGTCGAAGACGATCGCGCCGCGCTTGGGGCTGTCGGTGATTTCGAGCTGCCGTTCGGCCAGCTTCGCTTCAAGTATCGCGCGAAAGCCGTCATCGAAGAGTACGGTTGCGAAGAGCGACATGATGCCGCTGCCCCAGGTCGCCTCGCGATCGAAATCGTCTAAAGCAGGGCTCACCACGACCGGAATATTGCTTGTTTGCGCTTCGGAAAGCACGCGCGCAAATTGCGCGACGTGACGGTATCCGAAGAGGTGAATCAGATCGTACGATTCCGCGCGGGCTGTTGTTGCAAGGACGACGCGCGCGTCAAACGCCTGGAGCCGGAGCGCTTCCGCGAGTGCTTGTGCCTGGTCGACGTCCGCTTCGGGAACGCGCAAACCGTCGTCGCGGATAACGATGCCGATCCGTCCTGACGAACCGCCGATGATCGGCGCCGCTTTCAAGCGGCTCGGGCGCAATGCGGGCTCGGGCGAGCGTACGCGAAAATTCCGGACCGG
>JASHZC010000025.1 GCA_030042755.1 Vulcanimicrobiota bacterium
CCGACCGCGGGTCCCCGCTAACGCGTTGTCTCGACCCGGCAGCACTTCTGACGCCGCTCGCGGCGGAGGAAGCCGTGCGTCGAACGGTTGCGCGCTCGCTGGGTGCGATGTGCGGGTATATTGGAGAAGCGTTGACGCCGGCACATAATGGAGCACCCGTTCGCGGCAAGAATCATGCCTTGTCGCTAACGGAAGCCGGCGACGCGCTGCGCCAAGCGCAGGAATTCATCTCGGACGCGAGCGGTCCACCCGAATCGGAAGAGGAGCAAGAGCGACTCACGCGCACGATGCACGCCCTCGACCACGCGTCTCGCATGGCCGAGGTCGCGGGCGATGCGAGCGAATTCGGGTCGTTGCCCATCGGATCTGAAGACGTGCGCGCCGCGGAGCTGTGCGCGGAGGCGATGCGTAACACGGTCGTGATAGCCGATGAAGTCGGCGCTCTTCCCGACGCGCCCGATCGGATTGCGCCGGCTGATGCCCTCGATGCAATGGCCCAACTTGAACGCAGCGCGAAAACGCTTGACGAGCTGCAACAGGCATACCGTAAAGTGACGCTCGGCTCGGTGGCGAGCGGAGCGCTCAGTGCCGACGAGGCGATAGCCCGCGTCGACACGGTCCGACGGCTCGAAGCGCTCGCGCATCATTCCTGGCGTTCCGCAACGTATCTCGCCGAATGACGACGCTATGTGCCGGCTTCCACCGCCCTCGGTGACTCGACCCTGGTGTTGATGGTATGCTGCCCGCCGTATGTCCAGGACACGGCCACAGAAAATCAAGGGCAGCTGTATAATCGACACTTAAGGCGCATGTATCTTAGCGTTCGACGAGCTGTGGTGAATAGCAGATCGGTGTCGCGGTTGACGAAGATTACTGTCGATACGACTCGTGTTTTGAGTGTGACCGGAACGCGATGACATCGCAGGTGCATCACGCGCTGCCCTTGGTGGTATTCTTAAGCCGCGTGATAATCGGCGCAGTCATCGGGCTCGTGATAGGCATCGAACGAGCGCTGAAGGGGCGCCCAGCGGGCGTTCACACTGCCGGATTGGTGGCGATGGGAGCAGCGATCTTTACGGCAATCCAGCCGGCCGCGGGCGCAACCAGCGATCGTGTTATCGCGAACATCGTTACGGGGATTGGCTTTCTTGCAGGCGGCGTTATTCTGCGCGAGGGAGCCAGCGTGAGCGGGCTCAATACGGCGGCGACGCTGTGGGCGACTGCGGCGGTTGGCGCGCTCTGCGGCCTCGGCCTCTTCCGCGAGGCGATCATTGCCGGCTTAGCGGTCGTCTTGATCAATGTGCTCATGGATCGTTTGGTTGCGGCGATCGGGCCGCGCGGTGGCCAACGCTCAGAACCTCTTTGATGTCGCGTTCCAGCGCGCCCCAGCGATCGGCCCGCGGAGTGTGAATCCGAAAAGGGTCGGAGAGTTCGCTACCAAATCTCTGGACGATTGTGCGAAATCCCCCGCGAATGCTACTTTCGCGGTGCGCGGAGAGGTGGCAGAGCGGTTGAATGCAGCGGTCTTGAAAACCGCAGAACGTGATGAGCGTTCCGGGAGTTCGAATCTCCCCCTCTCCTTGTTTTTCTTTGGCAATCCACATTGCCAAGTCCAGCCTTAGTAGTTTATACTTAGTACATGTCCCAGACCCTTGGTGTCGATCGGGTAGCGGAGGCGCTCTTCCCGAGCATTAGTCTGCTCGTTCGCCGAATGCGGCAGACGCGTGACGAGACGCTCACCATGCCCGAAGCATCGGCGCTCGCGCGACTCGAGCATGGCGGAAGCAGCACGGTCACCGCTCTCGCGAAGCTCGAGCAGATCAGCGCACAATCGCTCGGAGCGACGCTTAACGCGCTGGAAGAGCGAGGTCTGATCAAGCGAAATCCTGACCCGAGCGACGGGCGCCAATCGCTCATATCGATCACGAAGACGGGGAAAGATACCTTGCGCAGCCGGCGTAGTGCGCGAGCAAAGCAGCTGGCTCGAGCGCTCGCCGCTGGCTTTACGCGCGCCGAAATCGATCAGCTGCTCGCCGTTGCGCCTTTGCTGGAACGATTGGCCCACAACATTTAATGCAGGCTAGTAATCCCCGCTACAAGTGGATCGCGCTCACAAATACGACGCTGGCGATCTTTATGTCGGCGCTCGACGGTTCGATCGTCATGATTGCAATGCCGGCGATCTTTCGCGGCATTCATTTAGATCCGCTCGCCTCGCAGAATTTTGGCTACTTGCTGTGGATGATCATGGGCTACATGCTCGTCCAGGCCGTGCTCGTTGGAACGCTCGGCCGTTTGGGCGACATGTACGGTCGCGTCAAGGTATACAACTACGGCTTCGTGGTCTTCACGGTTGCGTCGGTTCTGCTCTCGTTCGACCCGTTCGCAGGACAGGGCGGCGCCTTGTGGTTGATCGGATGGCGTCTGCTGCAGGCGCTTGGTGGATCGATGCTCACGGCAAACTCCGCAGCAATTCTCACCGACGCGTTTCCACCCACGCAACGCGGCCTCGCGCTCGGCATCAATCAAATCGCCGCTCTCGGAGGCCAATTCATCGGCTTGGTTGCAGGCGGCGTACTCGCGATCTTCGATTGGCGGGCCGTCTTCTGGGTCAACGTGCCCGTCGGCATATTCGGAACCATTTGGGCCTACCAAAATCTACGCGAAACGCCGCACCACAATCGGGAACGCATCGATTGGTGGGGAAATGCTACGTTTGCGATCGGGCTTGCTGCCGTTTTGATCGCGATCACCTTCGGCATTCATCCCTACGGCAATCACGCGATGGGCTGGACGAACCCGCTCACCTATTGGCCGCTGCTCATCGGTACCGCGTTGCTTATCGCGTTCGTCATCATCGAAGAGAATGTCGCGGAGCCCATGTTCGACCTTGGTCTCCTGCGAATTCGTGCATTCACCGCCGGAATCGTTGCCGTTCTTGCATCGGCTGTCGCGCGAGGCGGCCTGCAGCTCGTCCTCGTCATTTGGCTGCAGGGTATTTGGCTGCCCCTGCACGGGTATAATTTCACCGACACGCCGCTCTGGGCCGGTATTTTTCTGCTGCCGCTCTCGTTCGGGTTTTTGATAGCGGGACCGGTGTCGGGCTTTCTATCCGATAGACTCGGTGCGCGAATGTTTTCGACGGCGGGATTGCTCGTGTTCGCCGCAAGTTTCGTCGGGCTGATGTTTCTGCCGATCGACTTTCCATATTGGGTTTTCGCGCTGCTCATCGCAGCGAACGGCATTGGTTCGGGAATGTTCGCCGCGCCGAACACATCCGCGATCATGAGCAGCGTGCCGGCGCAACGGCGAGGCGTTGCATCGGGCATGCGCGCTACGTTCCAAAACTCCGGCAACCTGCTCTCGATCGGTGTGTCGTTCTCGCTCATGATCGCAGGGCTCGCACAAACCTTGCCCGCTACGCTTATGCGCGGCCTCGAGGCCCAAGGCGTGCCGAGCAACGTGGCGGCGAACGTCGCGGCATTACCGCCGGTGTCGTCGATTTTCGCCGCGTTCCTTGGCGTGAATCCGATGGAGTATCTGCTAACGCCGAGCGGCGTCTTGGCAAAGCTCCCCGTCGCAAACCAGCAAACGATCACGGGCAAGACCTTCTTCCCGAATTTGATCTCGCAGCCGTTTCATCACGGACTCATCATCGTATTCACGCTGTCCGCGGTACTCTCGCTACTTGCCGCGGTCGCATCGCTCGCGCGCGGCGGACGTTACCTTCATTCATCCGCAACCGCACCGGCAATTGCAAAGGAGATCTCGTGAGCAACACGCTTCCAATCGACGCGAAATACACGGCGCTGCTCGTCATGGATTATCAAAATGGAATTCTCGGGATGGTGACCGATGCGGACGCGCTCCTTGGTCGAGCGGCCGAAGCGATCGCGACCGTGCGCCGTCACGGCGGACATATCGGCTACGTGCGCGTCGCATTCGACGATGCCGACATCGCTGCCATGCCGCCGCGCAACAAAATGTCCGCCCGCGTAAAGGCGGGCGGACCTGCGCTGCGCAGCGACTCACCGACAACGGCGATTCACGAGAGCATCGCACCGCAACCGGGTGACATGGTCGTGCGCAAGACGCGCGTCGGTCCGTTCCTGACGACGGATCTTGCCCAGCAGTTGGCGGCGCGCGGCATTACGACGCTCATTCTTGCCGGGATCAGCACCAGCGGCGTCGTTCTCTCCACCGTCCGCGATGCCGCCGACCGCGACTTCGAAATCTTCGTTCTCGCGGATGCGTGCGCCGACCCCGAGCCCGGCGTACACGAGTTCCTGACTGAGAAGATCTTTCCGCGTCAAGGCGAGGTCATTACGGTTGCCGATCTCGAGGGTCTGCTATAATCGTCGCGGAGGCGACATGCAGACTACGCAGACGTTCCAAGATGGGAAGCTCTTACGCATCTTCGTTGACGAGCGCGACCGGACGGGGCTCCAGCCGACCTACACGGCGATCGTCGATTTTCTGCGTAAGCGCGGTGTTGCCGGCGCAACGGTATTCCGTGGGATCGAGGGCTTCGGCGGCCACAGGGAAGTGCACATCGCAAAGGTCTTCTCGTGGCTTCCAAACTTGCCTATTCTCATCGAGGTCGTCGACGATTGGTCCGTGCTCGAGCCAATTATCGACGAGCTCGAAGAAATGATCGGCGAGGGTTTGCTCACGGTGGAGGCTGCGCAGTACCTTCGTCTCTCGAAGAAAGCTGCGGCCTCTGGACGCGCGCAAGGGCGATCAGACTAAGACCGCACGCGATAAGCAAAGCGCCGGGCGCGCCCGTACTCGCCATCGATGACCAAAGTATTCCGCCGGCGATCGCGGCGCCGACAAAAGCCGATTGCACGAGACGATACCGTGGCACGGAGCTGGGACGTTCGAACGCCAGCAATGCAATCATGTAGCTTACTGGAATCAGAAGCGGAACCCCGAAGGCGCGCGTGAGTGAGAACATGGTCACGACACCGAGAAGGAAAGCGCCGCACGCGCTCATGATCTCGCGGCACACAGACCGGTGTGAGTTCATCGGAATCTCCTGACAGCGACTGCTACGCAGTGTCAGGAGTCATTGGCCGTCCGGCACTTCGCGACGCTTGCGCGGCGCGGGCGAACTCCTCCGCCTATTCATTCGGTTCTCAGCGATTGGGAGCGCCTCCTTGCGAGAGGATCGCTGCTAGCCGCTGCGAACGCAGTAACCACGGCGATGGAGCACCGCCTCGAACTGCCGCTTTGCGGATGATGGCTCCTATTCGAAGGGAAACGATCGGATGGGATCATCATGAACGACGCTGAAAAGTACCGCGTACGCGTTTCAGCCGCGGTTATCCGTCCCGGCGACGAGCTGCTCGTCGTACGCGAGTCGCGCCGCGCGATTGCCGTCGTCAATCTTCCGGGAGGGAGCCCGCACATCGACGAGACGCTGCAGCAGGCTGTTGCTCGAGAAGTTTTGGAAGAAACCGGATATGAGGTAATTCCGACGGAAATCGCCTTCGTTGCGGAACGCCGAAACGATCGCTGGGATTCGTCGGTGTTGGAGATCTGTTTCTACGCGCAGATTGCTTCCCAAGTTTCGAAGGTGCCGATGTCGGGCGATGGAACGCAAATCGTGGAGTGGCTTCCGCTCGATCATCCCGACGTTCGAGGGCGACCGTACGGCACGGTATTTCGCGCTCGCAGGCGGGGACGTTTTGTCGACGAGAGATTGCACGCGAGGAGATGAGTTCGGATCTTTCGGACCGGCTTCGGGTCAGCGAGCAGCGATTGAAAGAGCGCAGCGAACGGCTCTACGAGCTACAGCAGCTCTATTCGAGCGAGCACTTCGCCCTGCAAAAGTGCATGCGCGATCTTAAAACCGAGCGGCTGCGCAACGCGGGCGCTTACGGGCAGCTCGAGAACGTCATCGATCGAATGCGGGAACTACAGGTTCGCATTGCGGAGTTGAAAGTTCGACTTCGGCGCTACGAGTCAGTCGAGGATACGTATCTCGACACGGAGTCGATTCGAGTCGAGCGGATCGATGACGTTCCATAGCATTCTGTTTCGCAACCCTCAAGACGAACCCGTCGCGTGGAAAAACGAACCGCCGCCTTTCTTCGCCGACCTTAACCTCGACCAAGTTTCGGATGCCCTTTTCACCGGACGAGAGGAGTACGATCTCAAGCCGATCTTCCACGCGCCGCTGAGAAGCGGCGAGGCCGTACGTTATCGTCACGAAGTTTTTCACGACCTCGAGGATCCCCGCACCTTCGAGACGATTGCGGCCTTCGGCAAGGCGATGCGTTCGGTGCGCAAGCAGTTGGAAACGGCATCGAAACTGTATTATCAGCACGAACGCGAGCGTTGGATCCTGGATGCCGCAGCCGTATACTGCGAAGAGGTGCAACGATTGCACCAGGCGCTTTTTGGCGGAAAGAACGAGTCCGAGGGCTTGCGCGCCTTCTGCGAACATCTGGGCCGCTATCTCAATTCTCCATCGTATGTCACGCTTGCAGCGTGTGTGGCTACATTGCGCGCGAAGCTTTCCGAAATCGAGTACTCCGTTCTCGTTGACGGCAATCGGCTAACGGTGCGGAATCCCCGCGGGGAGGCCGATCTCGTCGTTTCGGTCCAAGAGACGTTCGAGCGCTTCCGCGTGGGTGCGACCAAGAGCTACCTCTTGCAGTTCGCCGATCGCGGCGGCATGAATCACATCGAGGCGAAAGTCCTCGAGTTCGTGTCGCTGTTGCATCCCGAGGCGTTTGCGGAGCTCGACCGATTCTGCGAAGATCGGGCTTCCTTCATCGACGAATCCATTCGCCGCTTCGACCGCGACGTGCAATTCTACATGGCGTGCATCGAATATTCGCGCAGCCTCGAGCGAGCGCGTCTACCGACGTGCTATCCGTCGATCGCGGAGGAGAAGTCCGCGTTCGCGCGCGACGCCTTCGACGTCGCGCTGGCGAATCGTCTCATTGCAACAAACGGTAGCGTAGTCTGCAACGATTTTCGCCTAACTGGACCGGAGCGCGTCTTGGTGGTTTCCGGGCCAAATCAGGGCGGCAAGACGACGTTCGCGCGTACCTTTGGACAGGTCCAGTACATGGCGGCGCTGGGGTGCCGGGTCTCCGGAAGCGCGGCTTCGGCATATCTATTCGACGAAATATTCACGCACTTCGAGCGTCAGGAAGATCCAACCGCACTGCGCGGTAAGCTTGAAGACGACGTCGTCCGGATTCACGAAATACTCGAGCATGCGACGCCAAGCAGCATCATTATCCTCAACGAGATCTTTGCTTCGACCACTGCGCGCGATGCCGGCATCCTCTCTCGCAGAATCATGGATCGTATTCTCGCGCTCGACGTACTGTGCGTTTGGGTCACCTTCATCGACGAACTGGCATCGCTGAGCGAAAAAACGGTCAGCGTCGTGGGATTGGTCGATCCGGCTAATCCGGACGTGCGAACGTTCAAGCTCGAGCGCCGGCCCGCAGATGGCCTCGCGTATGCCTTGTCGCTAGCAGAAAAGTACCGTCTCACGTATGGAGCGCTTCACGGGCGTCTGGTCAACGGGAGGGGCGGGTGAAAGCGCTGCTGATGTATCGCGATCGCGATTTCGACGTGCAGCAGCCCATGCCGCCGAACGCCGACGATCTCGTGCAGGATTTGGGCTTGAACGAGCTCTTTTCCGCGATGGCGTCCGGAGATCGGTTGATTCTCGAGGTCGCGCGTTCGGCAGTTCTCAATTCGCTCTATGACGTCGACGCGATTGTCTATCGGCAGAACGTGTTGCGCGACGCGCTTGCCAATCCGCAGGTCGTTCGGAACCTCTACGCGCTTGCAGGCAAGGCGATCGAAAGTGAAAGCCGCAATTTTTGGGGGCTCCGAATTCGCCATGCCGCCTCGATTTTGCGACGGGCTAAGGACGTGCTCTGGATGTTTCTCGACAGCCTGCGCGAGCTGCGTTCAATTGCGCAGGATCACGGTAAGGCTTTCGAATCCGAAGGCTTCTCGCGCTTGTTTGCGATGCTCGAAGACCAGCTCGACGACCAATACTTGATGCGCCTTCGCGATCATCTGCAGCAGGTCGAATTCCCCGGCGGCATCCTCATGAGCGCGCGGCTCGGCGGCGGAAACCACGGCACCGACTACGTCCTGCGCGAACGAAACGATCCGAGCCGCAGCTGGTTCGAACGACTGTTTCCGGCAAGGGATGCTGGATACACGTACGAGGTGCACCCGCGCGACGAGAGCGGTGCGCGAGCCCTCTCGGAGCTGGGAGATCGCGGCGTCAATTTGGTAGCCGATGCTCTCGCGCAATCCGCCGACCACATCCTTGGGTTCTTCACGATGCTGCGGACCGAGATCGCGTTTTACGTCGGCTGTATCAACGTACGCGATCGGCTCGTGGCGATGGGCCAGCCGATCTGCTTGCCCGACGTATCGGAAGCTGGTACAGGTGTTCGCCGCTGCGAGGATATGTACGATCCCGTTCTGGCTCTTTCGGTCGCCGGACCGGTCGTAGGGAACGACTGCGATGCGAGCGGGAAAGCCACGATCGTAATAACCGGAGCCAACCAGGGCGGCAAATCGACGTTTCTGCGCGGCATTGGGTTGTCGCAATTGATGCTGCAGTGTGGCGTGTTTGTGCCGGCAGCCTCGTACGCGGCGAGCCTGTGCAGCGGGATCTTTACGCACTACAAGCGTGAAGAAGACGACACGATGCAAAGCGGAAAACTCGACGAGGAGCTTCGCCGGATGACCGTACTGGCAGACCGCCTACGGCCGAATGCGCTGGTGCTTTTCAACGAATCGTTCGCGGCAACCAACGATCGCGAAGGATCGGAAATTGCATACCAGATCGTATCCGCGCTCGCCGATTCGAACGTCCAGGTTGCTTTCGTCACGCATTTGTACGAGTTCGCTCATCGCATCTTCGATGAACGCGCAGAACAGAGCATATTTTTGCTCGCGCAACGGCGCGAGGATGGCCGACGAACGTTCAAGCTCTTGGAAGGCGAACCGTTGCCGACGAGTTACGGCGAGGATATCTACGGGCGCGTTTTTGCGAATCGAGGCTGAGCGAAACAACGGCATCCGGGGTGAAACGGCGGAATCCATCGCTCCAAACGCGGTCGGATCCCCCACTGCATCGTACAACGCGAGCACGCCTCGTCATACCCGTGAACTTCGTAGCCGCTCGGCGTGAGATCGCGCGCTACGCGATCGGCGTGATCGAGCATGCGTAACCAATGAGCGATGATCTCGATGAGATGCAAATCGACCGCGAGTTCCTGCGGCCCGGCAATCTCGCTCAGCGAACCGGCTCGCATTCGCGTGATTCGCATGTCGAGCGGTAGCGATCGCCATGTTGCACTCGGCCACGCTCCGGACGGACCAAACGCAAAGTCCCAAAGGTGCGGCCGTTCTCCCGTAGCCTCTACGTACGAGCGAAACTCGCGCAGCGGAGGAAACCACAGATCGCCTCCTAGTAGCGCAGCGCCGACGTCTTGCTTTGCAAACGGTCGTGCGACGCTTCGTCGCACAAACGCGCGAAGGTTACGATCGGTGGGGACGATCAGCTTCAGCGCGTCGTGCAAACGGCTAGTCGAATGCAGCCACAATTGCATCGAGGATTCGTTCGTCGCGCTCGATTTCTCGAACGCGCAACCCAGCTTTGGTCTCGTCGCTGCTGTCGCTCGCATCCGCAAATGCGTCCTCGACGAGTTTTCGCGCACCTGCGAGACGATCCCGGACGAGGCCGACGTTGGCCAGTCGCCATTCCAGCAAATAGCGCACGGCAGCCGAACGAATGCGGCCCTTCGATCGATCGAGCAATTCTATTGCGAGCGCATGAAATCGCTTGCGCAACGCTCGGGAGCGCAGCGGACCTGGAAGCGTTGCAAGAATGCCGCCGGTTACGAGTTCCAGTCCCGTTGTGGGAACGGGCCCGCTCATGCGCGTCGCAGCTTCGCGCGCGCCGAATTCTTGTCGGTCGTCGTCGCTCGTTTCATCCCATTCCAGCCCCAATGCCTTGTTGCCGGCCTCCACAAAGCGCCGCTCCAATTCCGTCAGTAGCCGAAGCATCGAACGCTTGCGTTTGTCGATGCGGCGCTCCAGGCACGAGGAGACTTGCGCCGACCACTCTCCCTCGTGCTGGGCAATGCGCGCGTGCAGTTCGCGCTCGCCTTGCGCTGGGCCACGAGCGACGAATCCTTCGATCTCTCCGCGCATGACGGGCGCCGCCTGTTCGACGAGCGTGTCCAGTAACGCGTCGATCGAGACGAGCTCCTCTGAGGGAAACTGCTCGATCGCGCGGATGAGGTCGGCGCCGCGCTCGTCGATTTCGTCGGCAAGTTCTGCGAATACCGCGCGGGCGCGGTTACGCTTTTCTACCGGAAGCAGCGCGGCCGCTCGCCGAAGCTCCATGCTGCTGCGGATGCGAGACGCGAGGCGCTGCACGCGACGCGCACGCGATCGCCGCGCAAGCATTCGTCCGTTTTCGGTAACCGCTTGCGTAATTGCCTCGCGTAAAGCGTCGACGCGCTCGTCAGGGAGCGTTCCGTTGACGGCGTGAAGCGGAACGTCGTGATGCAACGCGTCGCTCACCACGCTCCGCGTGAACGCGAGAACCTCCGGCTCTGCATCCGGCACGACGTCGATCTTCGCAACGACGACGATCACGCGATCTGCCAGGCCTTGCACTTCTCGTAGGAAGGTAAGTTCTTCGCTGGTGATCGGAGGCTCCGGGCCGGTGACGAAAAGAGCTAGATCGACGCGCTCGCTGGCTTCTTGCGCCGTTCGCGTATTGTGCGTCAGCGTCGAGCCGATACCGGGGGTGTCGATCAGCAGCATGTCATGAAGCAATGGAAGAGGGAGCGCAACGTCGACGTACGCAACGCCGAGTCTATTTCTCGGATTGCGCTCTTCCGTAACGTATGTCGAGATATCGGAGAGGTCCGCTGCGACCTCACGGCCGTCGTGATAATGAACGGTCAACGACGCGGTCTTTCCGTAACGGATCCGCGTCGTCACACCCGTAAGCGGAAGACGTCCCGTCGGGAGCACGTTCTCGGCGAGAAGCGCATTGAGAAGCGTACTCTTTCCTCGCTTGAACTGACCGAGCACGGCAACGCTAGCGGTTTCGCCGACCGCCTGTTCGGTAACGAATGCAGCGTCTTGCTGCAGCAATGCGTCGCCGTAGATCCGAGCCAGCGCGGCGAGGTCGTCGCTCATGCCAAGCTCCAGAAGGCAAGATCGAGCCGCGTCTTGATGATTCCCATCCGCTGCGATCCCGACGTAAGCACACGATCGAGAGCGACGTCGATTCGCGCGACGAGTTCACGACGGACGCTTACGTGCAGGGTTTCGGTCCAAACCGCGATGTCGGAGTTGTTCTCCGGAGGCGCGGGCAGCGCACCATCGTCGAACTCGAGGTGCACGATCGCAAACATCCGCGGTAAGGGATGTTTGGTCCGAATCGGATGCAGAGCCACCAGGTCCGAAGCGATTCCGGCCTCGGCGATACCAAGAAGGTTCGTGTACTCTCTGAAGCGGGCGCGTATACGCAGGTCGGCATTGGCGAAAACGCTCTGTGCGCACGTCGAAGCGATGCGCTCGAATGCTTCGCGCCACAACGATCTTGCTAGATCTGCATCGAGAATAGAGCCGAAACCGCCGGCAAACTCCAGCGCCTCGCGCCGGGCTCGGTCGAGTGGCCGCGAGAGGAATCGTTCGATGTTGGCAGCGTCATCGGCGCAGCCGGCGACGAGCTGCGCGCGCGCGGTCCACTCTGCAGTGCGCAGACGCGCGAAAAGGGTTTCGACCTGGGCCATGTGCGACATTAACAAAAAACTCCTGACCGCTTCGAGCGCTCGTCAGGAGCCATCAGCCATGTTCTCGGCGTTCCACGGGGAGCTCCATCCCCACTCAATCTACTTCTCAGCCTGAGCGCCACCGCCCTCCGGCTACCATCGTGCCGGAGGCCACCGCTCCAGGATGTCGACGAATTTTCGGAACGATCGAAATGAACGCTTTCCCGAAAGGAACGATTCGAGTTCGCTCGCGCTCTTTGCGTACACGCTGGTTGCAGCGAGTGCAGCTTCGAAGTCCGAGCGATCGTCGCCGATCACGATCGCTTTCACTCCTCGTTGGAGCGCTCGTTCGACGTATCCCCGCTTGTCGATCCCGGCCGGACTTTCGTCGCGAAAATGAACGCGCCAGCCGTTCGTGTCGAACTCGGCGGCATTCCCAATGACCGGTACGTAGACGCCGCGTCGAGCGAGATAGCGTTCGACCAACTCCTCGATGCCCGACGTCAGTACCAAAAGTTCGATGCCGGCGTCCTCGCATGCGCGTTGAAAGTCCGGGAACGTTTCATCGAATTTCAGGCCTTCCTCGACGCAACGCTCTGCTTCGTCGCGATCGAAGCGCACCGCCCGCGCGCGCCGCGCGATTTCGCTGCGATATCCGCGGTCGCTGCCCGATCCGCTTCCAAGCTCCGCATCAGAAACGGCGACGAGGTAATCCAACATGTCGCGGTCGACGATGGTCCCGTTGAAATCGCAAAGCGCCACGATCATCGTGCCAACCTCAGAAGGGATCTCTTCTCCAACGTGCGAAGGGGCGCCTCAATTAAACCACAAAGCGATGGAGCTCGCTTAATGCCCTGAGGGCTGATGGCTCCTACTCACTACTGCTGAGTATGGGAGCCTTTTTTGTGGTAACGCCGTTCGCGCTCAACGCGGCTCAGGTCGCCTTCGTTCTGCTGCTTTCTCCGCTTTTTGCCGGCATTCTGTCAAAGAGCAAAGAACTCGTCCAGTCCAAGCGCGGCCCCAGCATCTTCCAGCCGTATCGCGATTTGCGCAAGCTGTTCGGCAAAAACGAGCGCGTGCCCGACGAGAGCAGCTGGATCTTTCGTGCCGCGCCCTATTTTGTATTTATCGTTCCGCTCGTCGTAACGTTGCTCATTCCGGTCCTAACGAATTTCCCGCTCTTTTTTGCCTTCGCCGGCGACATGTTGGCGGCGGGTTTCATCTTCGCGATCTCGGGCATGTTTTTCACGCTGGCGGCCATCGATGCCGGGAACCCGTACGGCGCGATGGGAGCCAGCCGCACGCGCATGGTCGGCTTCCTTGCCGAACCGGTGATCATCATCGTGCTCTTCACGGTCTCCTTTGTTGCGAACTCGACGATCCCGTACATCGTGCAGCAACACTGGGTGCACCCCGTTTCCAACTTCTTTGCGCCGTCGCACGTGTTGCTGCTGATCGCGTTCTTCATGGTGCTGCTGGCGGAAACCGGCAGGCTTCCAGTCGACAACCCAAGCGGCCACTTCGAGCTTGCGATGATCGACGAATCGAAAGCGCTGGAGTTTTCGGGACCGTCTGCAGCACTTATCAAGTACGGCGGCTACATGAAGTTCGTGGTGCTGTCCATCGTATTCTTAAACGTGCTCGCGACGCCGTGGGGTCTGGCGGGCAGCGCTTCCGTGCCGGACATCGCACTCGCGATCGTTCTCGTCGCGATCAAGATCCTCGTTTTGATCGCGGCGATCGTCGCCGTGGAATCATCGTTTTCAAAATTGCGCCTCTTCCGAATCTCTGAATTCCTGGCCGCAGCGTTCGTCGTATCGGTCACCGCCATGATCACGGAGATGCTGCATCTATGACGCCGCTGCTGCTCGAGCTCAATGCGCTCGTCCTAGGGCTTTTCATCATCAGCACTATCGCGATGACCGTGACGCGCCAGATCGGCGCATGCATGCAGGTCTTCATCGTGCAATCTCTGCTGCTAGCGGCGTCGGCATTTCTGCTTGGAGCGTCCCCATTTTCGTGGCATCTCTTCGCACTTGGATGCGTCACCGTCGCGTCAAAGGCGATCGTCATTCCTTGGTTGTTGCGGGTGCTGGTGCCGCGGGAGGTTCACTACCAGCGCGAGCTCTCGCAAGCCATTGACGTTCCAACCACGTTACTCATCGCGCTCGGCCTTACGTTCGCCGGATACGCTTTCGCGCAGCGCATCGTGCACGTTGCGCCCAACCTCTCGACGGGCAATATCTCGATGGGCGTTGCCGGTTTGCTCGTCGGACTGCTGCTCCTTGCAGTACGCATCGAAGCGGTTCCGCAGCTCCTCGGCATTCTTGCGATGGAAAACGCCGCCTTTCTGGCAGGCATCGCGATCGCTCCGGATTTCCCCTTGATCGCCGAACTGGCGATCGCGTTCGACGTGCCGCTTCTGACCTTCATCGTCGCGCTACTCACGCGGATCGCGTATCAAAGCATGGGAACGACCGAAGTTGGTGCGCTCGCATCGCTGAGGGAACGCTCGTGACGATGCTCGCTATTCCACTGGCCGCGCTGACCGGGGCGCTTTGGTGCGCGCTACCTCGGAGTGGGCGGATCGCACCCGCGATTACGTTCGCAGCGTCGCTTATTGCGTTCGCCCTTTCATTGCACGTCGCATGGACACTGCGACTGGGCGGCACGCTGACGCTCGCACCTGGCTGGGTGGAGGTCGATGCACTCGGGGCCTTCCTGTTGGCGTTGATTGCGTTTGTGTACCTGACCGCCGCGCTCTATTCGTGGGGATACCTCGATGTCGGGGAGCACGCGCAGGGTCGTATACGCCTCTATCACGCGAATTTTAACCTGTTCGCATTCTCGATGCTAAGTATTCCACTGCTCAGCGAGCTCGGCTTGGTCTGGATCTTCGTCGAGCTAACGACGTTGCTCTCGGTCTTGCTCGTCAGTTACGCACTTACGCCTCAAGCGGTAGAGGCTGCGTGGAAATACATGGTGCTGACGTTACTCGGAGCTACCATTGCGGTGCTCGGCATTCTCGTCTTGTTCTGGGCGTTGCACACCGCTGGGAGCACCGACTTTACCTGGAACGGCCTTCGCGCCGCCGCGTCGCACATGCCGCGCGCGTTATTGGGGACCGCCTTCGTGCTGCTGCTCGTCGGCTACGGAGCAAAGATCGGGTTAGTTCCGCTGCATTCTTGGTTGCCGGACGCGCACAGCCAGGCGCCCTCACCGGTCTGTGCGATGCTCTCGGGAATCGAAACGAGCGCAGTGCTATACGTGTTGCTGCGCCTCCGGAGCGTGTTCACAGTCGACACCTCGCTGCACGTCGGAACGTGGTTTGCGATTGCCGGCCTGGTCTCGGTCGGCGTCGCGGCGCTCCTCATCGTACAAGCTCACGACTACAAGCGACTCTTTGCGTTCTCAACCGTCGAACATATGGGCATCATACTTGCGGCTGCGAGCATCCTCACGCCGTTCGGCGACATCGCGACGCTGTGGCAGATGCTCGCTCACGCGGTGACCAAGTCATTCTGTTTCTATGCCGCGGGAATCGTCCTCGTTGTGACGGGATCGCGCGATATCTCCGACGTACGGGGCTTGCTAGGCATAAGCCGGGTTGCCAGCTCGGCGCTTCTCTTTGCTTGCCTCGCGATCGGCGGTGCTCCGCCGATGGCTGTCTTCCCGAGTGAACTCGCAATCCTGCGCGCAGCATTGCTCGCTCACGGGTATGTCATCGCCGCCCTTCTCGCCCTGTTTATCGTGATCGCCTTCTTCGGAATGCTTTGGCACGCCAACTCGATGCTCGCGGGAACTCCGAGCATGAAGATACGGCAACGCATCCCGGCGGCGTGCGCGCTCGCACTTAGTTTGGCAGCGGTCCCCGTTTTCGTTTTTGGCATATGGCTGCCGCCAAGCGTATCTCAGGCTCTTGAGAGCGCTGCGAAGGTGCTCGGATGATCGCCATTTTTGACGATTTCGTCGAGACGCTCCGCTCGATTTGGCCCGCGCTTGAATGGCACGCGGGGAACGGATCGATTTTCGCGCAACTCGAGCCGCGGTTTCTGCGCGCGGTCGTGACCGTTTTCCGCGCGCAGGAGTGGCGAATAGGAACGATCGTCGCGCGGGAAGACGGGGATCTCGAGGTACGCTATTTTCTCTACGCCTCCCGGCATCCCGGATGGGCGGAGCTGCGCGTGCGCGTGAATCCATCGGAGAGAACGCTTCCGAGTCTTACCGGTGTGACCATCGCCGCGGATTGGTTCGAGCGCGAAATCGAAGATTTGTACTCGATTCACTTTCTCGATCATCCGCGATTGGGAGATTTCGTCATTCACGATGCAGCGCGGACCGACTGGCATCCCAAGCGCGTTCTGGAAGAAGAAGGCGCGTTCATGATGACGGTCGGGCCCGTGTACTCCGGCGAGGCCGAATCGGCGCTGTTTCTGCTCGAAACCGTTGGCGAAGACGTCGTTCGCTCGGTTCCGCGGTTGTTCTTCAAGTATCGGGCGATCGAAACGATCGCGCAAGGGCGCAACGTGTCCGATGTGCTCTTACTCGCCGAGCGCTGCAACGGAACTTCGGCGATCGGTAACGGCTTGGCTTTCTGTCACGCCGTGGAACGCGCGCTCGGTCTGCACGTGCCCGATCGCGCATCGGCGTTGCGCGCATACTTTGCCGAACTGGAACGACTACGTCATCACATGACGTCGATTCGTGAGATCTGCGCCTCGACGTCGCTGACCGTTGCCGCCAGCCAGGCGCTTTGGTTGGAGGAGCAACTGCTTCGGATTAGCGGTGAACTCGCCGGGCATCGCTATCTATTCGGTGTGCTTGCAATCGGCGGATTACTACGCGATTACGGCACCGATGCGCTGCGCGCATCCCTCACGGCGACCGATGCACTTCTGAAGGTCGTTGAGTCGTTGCGCGCAGCGCTCGAAAATACGAGCAGCTTTCTCGACCGTATCGAACAGATCGGCATCGTCTCGCAGGATGCAGCGCGCACGTTCGATGTCGTAGGACCTTTTGCGAGGGCGAGCGGAGTCGCGGCCGATATGCGTATCGTCCAACCGTACGGCGCGTATCCGACCCTCCGATTCGATGTGCCGACGGAGAGCGAAGGCGACGGATACGCCCGTTTGCGCGTACTCTTCTCGGAGATGACGCAGTCCGCGAGCATCATGCGCACGTTGCTCGACGAGCTTCCCGATGGTCCGGTTATCGCGGGCGTTCCGAAGGGGGAAGGAAGCGGCATCGGATGGAGCGAGGCGCCACGCGGCGCGTCGGTGCAGTGGGTCGAAGTCGATAAAGACGGAACCGTCGCGCGTTACCGGCTCACGCCGCCGTCATTTCGAAACTGGCACGCATTTCACGTCGCAACGGAAGATTTCGCATTCCAGGATTTTCCAATCGTGCTTGCGACGCTCGACCTTTCCGTTGCGGAGAACGACCGATGAACAACTGGTTTGTGCGCGGCGTGCTTGCCGGAGTTCGCACCGAGTCGCCGCCGGCCGGCGACGACGTCTCGAGCGCGCTCTCGCCCGGATTGCCGAAGACGACACAGCTCGCTTCGGATGAGGAGGCACGAGCGCTGAGCGACGTCTGTCCGGCCGGCGCCATCGAGGCAACGTCTTCGGTCGCTCGGATCGACGAGGATCGGTGCGTGCTGTGCATGCGCTGCTCCGCAAACGGCGCGCTGGAATGGCGGCGTGACGTAGCGTGGGCTCATGCCACATCGGCCGAGCTCGCGCCGCTAGATTCGCGTTTCGTCCGTTCGCTGCACGTGCGTGTCGTGGACGCCGGCGATTGCGGATCGTGCCTCAACGAAATCGCGCAGATGAATGGCCCGTCATACAACCTCCACCGGTTTGGAATCTTCATCACACCGACGCCGCGCCAGGCGGACGTGCTTCTCGTTGTGGGGCCGGTGACGAACCAAATGCGCGAGGCGCTGAAGACGGCGTACGACGCAATGCCCGAGCCCAAGCGCGTCGTCGCCGTCGGTGTCTGCGCCGCGAGCGGCGGAATCTTCGGCCCGTCGTTCATGTCGTCAGGCGGCGTTTCAGACGTTATTCCGGTCGATGTCGTGGTTCCGGGGTGCCCGCCGCCGCCGCACGCGATCGTCGATGCCCTTCGGTTTGTTTGCGGGCAATCGCCGCGTAAGGAGCGGACATGACGGCGCTGCCGCTCTCGCTCACGCTCATTGCCGTCGCGCTCTGCGCAATCGGCGCATGCGTTGCGTTGGTGCTCGACGAGCGCTTTTCCCCGGGCATTCTCGCAGCGACGTGCTGCTCGGCCGCGGCTCTCGCGTTCGTGGGTGGAGCGATCTGCCTTGCAGCGGGGCCGAGCGGCGACGTTGCGCTCTGGACGTTCCCGGTACTCGGTTCGATCTACATCGGTACGACAACGATCGCAGCCTGGTTCGAATGCGTTGCGGCCCTCGTGTACGTTCCAACGTCGCTCTTTACGCTTCGCTACCTCGATCGCTACGCGCGCGAATATTCTCTGCGCGGTTTTACCACGTGGTATTGCATATTGCTCGGCGCAATCGTGGGGCTTTTCGTCTGTCGCGACGTCATATCGTTCTTCATCGTGTGGGAGGTCATTGCGATTGCAAGCGCACTGCTCGTCGCCTTTGAATGGCGTCGTGTCGGAAATGCGCGCGCGGCATTCCTGATGCTCGGCATGAGCGAAGCGGGTACCGTGGCGGCGCTCGTCGCTTTGCTGATCGCACGTGGCGGTTCTCTTGCTTTTGGAGCCCCATCTCCCGCGCTGAGTGCGCCGCTATCGTGGGTGGTATTTCTACTCGCGTTCTTCGGGTTCGGAGTGAAGGCCGGGATTCTCCCGATAAATTCGTGGCTGCCTCGCGCGCATCCAGTTGCACCGGGCAATATCTCGGCATTGCTCTCAGGCGTTATCTTGAATGTCGGCGTCTACGGCATCGTGCTCGTCGAGATGGTGCTCGCGCCGTCGCGCATCGCCGCACAGGGACTCGTCGTGATGGTCGTGGGAGCCGCATCTGCGCTCGTCGGTATCCTCTACGCGACGATTGCGGATGACATCAAAACGATGCTCGCATATAGCTCGATCGAGAACGTCGGTATCGTGCTCACGGCGCTTGGGGCGAGCTTTGTGTTCGCCTCGGAACATCTTCCGCTCTTTGCCGGCATCGGCTTCGCTGCGGGAATGTATCACCTTGCGAATCACTCTTCGTACAAAGGGCTCCTATTTCTCGGAGCCGCGACGGTCGATTCCAAACTGGGCACGCGCTCGATGGATGCGCTCGGCGGCGTCATCCGCGTGCTTCCGATAACGACCGCGCTGTTCTTCGTCGGCGTCTTTTCGATTGCGGCCATCCCGCCGCTCAACGGGTTCGTCAGTGAGTGGATGACGTTTCAAGCGTTACTCCGCAGCGCCGCGCTAAGTTCGCTCACGTATCGCGCAATCTTTGCGCTTTGCGGCGCGACGCTCGCCCTCACGGCCGCACTTACCGTAACCTGCTTCGTGAAGGCTTTCGGTATGACGTTTCTCGGACTGCAACGTTCGCCGAGGCCGCGACCTTCAGAGGCATCGCGAAGCATGCTCGCGGGTATGGGGCTGCTCGCGTTGGAATGCCTGGCGTTGGGCCTGCTTCCGACGTACGTACTTCCGCTCATCGGAAGCGCGTCACGCTCGGCGTTCGGTGTGGACACGGTCACCGGAACGCTCGTACCGCCGTTTTTCCATCCCGACGCACCTCCGGCGCCGTTGCCCGCCGATTTCGTCGCTACATTTCACGCGCTTGGCGCGCAGATCGGACAATGGCTGCCCGGAAGGGGCCTGGTCGTAATGCTGCGCGGCGCGTCGGCGAACCCGGTCGTCTTCGCGATGTCGACGACGTATCTGTGCGCGATCGTCGTCGTGCTGCTTCTTGCGACCTACGGCGTCGTTCGCTTCCTAACGCGATCGCGCCGGGTCGTGCGCTCGAAAGTATGGGCGGGCGGCATTACCTCACTCTCTGCGGAAATGACGTACACCGCAACCGGATTTTCGAATCCCGTCCGAGTCATCTTCGATGCGATCTTCGACCCGACCGAAGTCGAGAACAGCCGCGAAACGATTCACCAGCATTTCCGCGCCGCAATTCGTCGCGCGCGTGAGGATGTGTTCGTCGCCGATCGCCTCCTGAGCGACCCGTTGGCCAAAGTCGTTCGCAACGCGGCGAATCTCCTCGCAAGGATCCACCATGGGAGACTTTCTGCGTACGTCGGATACGCGCTCGGAACGCTGTTGGCTGCGCTGACGATCGTCTGGTGGACCCAGCGATGAGCGTTGCCTCGATCTACCGCATTCGCGTGCGTGCGGCCATACGGAGGCCGCCGGATGAGGTGTTGGTCGCCATCGAATCGCAAGACGGGCGGGCGTCGATCCGTTTGCCCGGTGGAGTGCCGCGAACGGGCGAGACGCTGGAATCGGCGCTGATTCGTTCCGTACGCGAAGAGACGGGCTACGAGACCATCCCGACCGACATTGCGTTTGTGACCGAACGCGGAAGGCGCGATGAGAAGGAGCGGGCTCTCGACGTCGTTTTTTATGCAGAGATCGTTGTCGGCAATCCGAGCGCTCCGCCGAGAGGTGCCGCGTCGGCGAACCTGACGTGGCTCGGGTACGACGATCCACGCCTAATACGATTCGTTCCGGAAGCGAAGGACTTCACGGCTAGCCGCAAAGGACGATACAATCGGTCAGATGCCTGACCGAACCACGGGAAAACTTTTACGTATCTTTGTCGACGAGGAGGATCGCTACCAGGGGCAGCCGCTCTACATGGCGATCGTCGACGCGCTTCGAGCGGCAGGATTCACGGGAGCCACGGTGCTCAAAGGCATCGAGGGCTTCGGGACCCACAACACCGTGCATGCTGCGCGCGTCTTCGACATGTCGACGAACCTGCCGATCCTAATCGAAGTGATCGAAGAGGAAGGGAAAGTTCTCGCGTTCATTCCGACCCTTCGCGAGATGATTGCTGAAGGGTTGATCACGCTGGAAAATCTCGAACTCATGCGGATCTCGCGAGGCCGCGACGCGTGATCGACTGGAGAGCTGTGGTCGCTGTCGCAATCGGAGCGGCGATCGGTGGCGTACTGCGCTACGTCGTCGGTCAGTTCTTCTTGCAGCGATTCGGCGCGGGCTTTCCGTTTGGGACGCTGTTCATCAACGTGACCGGCAGCTTTTGTATCGGAGTCATTGCGGAACTCGCCGCAACCCGTGCGCTGGGCATGACGCCGATGCTACGCATGTTTTGGGCCGTCGGTGTGCTAGGCGGCTATACGACGTTCTCGACGTTCTCGCTCGACGAGCTCACGATGCTCCAGGAAGGGCTCTTTCCTGCCTTCATCTATATGGCTGCGTCGGTGGGCCTCGGCCTTGCCGGTGCAGCAGCAGGCATCATCCTCGTGCGCCTCGGAAGATAGCGGTTAATAGATGCCTTCGATGGAGAAAAGGCAATGGTGAAAGATGTTGCCGCCGAGATGATTCGGGCTTACGGCACTGCACCTGGTCTGCTGATGCGGACGGATTATCGCGTGCAGAAGCTTCGCGAGCTGCGCGATCGGGAAGAGGTCGAGCGCCCGTTTAGATATGCTCCCGTCCTGCGGGTATCTCGAGGTACTGTAACGGTCCGATAGGCACGATGCGCGTCGGATTGATGTCATCGTGCGTGTAGTAATAGTGACGCTTGATGTGATCGAAATCGACCGTCTGCGCCACGCCCGGATATTGGTAGAGGTCGCGTAAATACCCGTAGAGATTCGGGTAGTCCACGATCCTGCGCAAATTGCACTTGAAGTGGCCATAATAGACCGGATCGAACCGAATCAACGTTACGAACGTTCGCCAGTCGGTTTCGACCGGTTTCTTTCCGAAGAGAAACCGCGACGTGGCGAGACGAGATTCCAGGCGATCGAGAAGGGCGAAGACCCGGTATGCGGCCTCCTCGTACGCAGTCTGGCTCGTGGCGAATCCTGCCTGGTAGACGCCGTCGTTGAGATCGTGAAAGATCTCCTGGTTCAGCACGTCGATTTCGGGCCGAAGTTCGACGGGGTAGAAGTCCGGCACCGGATCGCCGATCGCATTGAACTCCGTTTCGAACATTCGCAGGATGTCGTCGTCCGAGTTGCTGACGATGCGTTTTGTTTGCATGTCCCACAGCACCGGTACCGTAACGCGATCGTTGTATACCGGGTCGCTCGCTATGTAAAGCTCGCTCAAAAAATGCGTGCCGTAATGCCAGCCGCGTTCGTCGCGTATCGGATCCACGATCGTCATCGGAATCGCAGCCTCGAGGCGTTTGAGCTTGCGCATGATGATCGTGCGATGCGCCCACGGACATGCGAGCGACACAAAAAGTTGATAACGGCCTGAGACTGCCGGAAATCCTGTGTGCCCGTCGGCTGAAACCCATCCGCGGAAATGGTCTTCTTGACGGACAAAGCGTCCGTCGTCGCTCTGCTCTTGCGGGAATTGTGCTTTTACGTGCGTATCCATCGTGTCTACCAAAATAGGAGAACCTACGGGAAGGTTGCCGGCCCATTCGAATTGAGGAATCGTGCTTAAGGGTTTCTTGCTCGGCATACTGACCACCGTCGTCGTGGCGCTTATCGTTACGTTCGTCGGGATCACGCAGGGCTTTCTGATACCGGCGAATGCCGACGCGCGGCCGTCGGCGCTCGAGCGCTGGGCCGCGTCGAGGTCGCTGCACGCGGCCATCGCACGCGGCATGCCCACGGAGCCGAATCCGGTTGCCGCGACGGACGCCAACTACAAGGCCGGTATCAAGCTGTACGCACAGAACTGCGCCGTGTGCCACGGGACCGCGGGGGAGCGGCCTTCGACAATCGCCATCGGACTCTATCAGCACGCTCCGCAGCTTCCAAAACACGGCGTGGAAGACGATCCGGAGGGTGAGACCTTTTGGAAGATCAAGCACGGCATCCGGATGACGGGCATGCCGTCCTACACGCGCTCGCTCTCGGACGCGCAAATTTGGACGCTCGCGCTCTTCCTCAAGCACATGAATGCATTGCCACCGGGACCGGAAAAGTATTGGAAATCCGTAAAGAATCCGGTCGCGCTTGCGCCGGCGTCGGCATTACCGCCGCCGCGAGGGAGTACTTCCGACCGTTAGCGAGAAACGCAAAGACGATATGGAATCACCACGCCTGGATTTGCGCGCTCTACCCGTGTGGGAGCGCCCGGCGAAGGTCTTCGACGTGTTCGACACTCTGCCGCCCGGCGAAACCCTCGCATTCATTACAGAAAACGAACCCCGCGGGCTCTCTGGCCGCATCGAGCTCGGACGCAGGCATCAACTGATCGTTGACGCGCGGCGTACGGGCGAGCGCGAATGGATCGTCTATCTTACGCGTGCCAATCATGAAGTCGACGCTCCATCGCCGCTTGGCATTATCAGCCGTTGCCCGGCATTCGCGGGGCTCGACGAAGATGCTCGCAACCACCTCGCGTCCGATGCGACGCTCCACGTCGTTCGTCGCGGACAAGCAGTTGTAACGGAAAACACGGACTGGCCGTTCGTCGGCGTCGCGTTCGAGGGCGTTCTTGCGCTCACGAGTGGAAGCGAGAAGGCTCGTCCGCGCATCTTTCATCACATCTTTCCGTACGAGCTGTTCGGTGAGACCGAACTTTTTGACGAAGCGCCGGCTGCGGGGCGCGTAGTCGCGCTTTCGAAAACGGCACGCGTGTTGCGAATCCCGCGGCCGTCGATCGTCGAAGCGGCGACGGGCAGGCCGGAGTTGCTGCTCGCCATCGGACGTGTCGCGTCGCAGCGAGCACGCGACCTTCAGCAGATGCTCGCGACGCAAACCACGTTACCGATCGTCGCGCGCATCGCGCAGGTGTTGCTGCCGTTTGCGATGCCGGAGCGCGGTCTGAGCCAAGCGCTGCCGCCGCTCACGAACATGACGCAGGCGCAGATCGCCGCGGCTGCCGGCACGGTCAAGGAAGTCGCGGCGCGCGCGATTGCCGACCTGGAAGGCCGCGGACTGCTCAAGCGCGAGCGCGGCCACATTCGTTACCTCGACCGTCAAAGGCTGATCGATCTTATCAGGGAAGCCGGATGATCCTGACGTTCTTGCGTCACGGGAGTAACGCCGTTATTCCGCTCGCGCTCGCCGGAGCGGTCGTAGCGTTTGCGGCGGGATGGGTCGCGTTCTCGGTCACTGCCGCTCTTATCGGGGCGGCAATATTTTTTGTATCGGAGTACACGACGCACCGGTTTCTGTTCCACGCTCCGCCGTCGAAGATTCCATGGCTGCTCAAGATGCAGCACCGCCTGCATTACGATCATCACATCGATCCGCCCAAGCTCGATCTGCTGTTTTTGCCGCTCTGGTTCGTCATCCCGACGACGTTACTGTACTATTGCGTGTACTACGCTATCACGCGTAATACGGGCATTGCGCTTTCGCTCGCGTTCGGCAGCGTCTGCGCGCTCTATTATTACGAATGGGTGCACTACGTAGCGCACATTCCGTTTACGCCGAAGACGTCATTGGGGCGATACGTCAAGAAATATCACCTTTGGCATCACTACAAGAACGAGCATTTCTGGTACGGCGTTACGAATCCGTCGATGGACTTCGTCGGCGTAACCTACCGCGATCAGAGCGCGGTAGAGCGCAGCACGTCCGTGCGCGAAATCTGGCGTAGCATGTGAGTTACGCCGTCCTTTTGGCGCTCGCTCTCTTCTTCGGATTTGCATTCGAGGAATTTTATGGTGGCGAGAATGCCAAGGCCCCCGGCGGCGTACGCACCCTTCCGCTCCTCGCTCTTCTTGGCGCAGCACTCTACCTGATCGAGCCCACGCATGCCCTCGCGTTTATCGCCGGCCTTCTGATTGTCGGCTCGTGGGTCTTCATCTACCTTCGCACGACGCTCGCTTCCGATCCAAAGACCGACGGCTCGTTCATCGTGCCGGCGTGCATCGTAGTAGCCTACTCACTTGGGCCCATCACGATGACGCAGCCGCTTTGGCTTCCGGTCGCGCTCGTCGTTGGTACGGTGCTACTGGTGGGATCGCGTAAAGGATTGCACGCGTTGGTCGCGCGCGTCCCAGAGCCGGAAGTCCTTACGGTCGGCCAATTTCTGTTGCTGGTCGGCGTGGTGCTGCCGTTGCTGTACAACGCGCCGCGGATTCCGTTCACGCAGATCACGCCGTTTAGCGTGTGGCTGGCCGTAGTGGCGATTTCTGCGCTGTCGTATGCAAGCTACTTGCTGCAGCGCTACGTTCTGCCGCAGAGCGGCATCTTGGTAGCCGCGGCGCTCGGCGGGCTCTATTCTTCGACCGCAACGACGGTAGTGCTGGCTCGCACGGCACATGACGAAGGCGTCACCCCCGTGGTCACAGCGGGTATCACCGCCGCGACGGCGATGATGTACCTGCGCATGGTCGTCATCGTCACGATCTTCAACGTCGCGCTTGCTCGCGCGCTGGTCGTGCCGCTCGTCGTGCTCGCCGTCGTGGCGATGATGGTTGCGGCATTCTTTGCGCACCGAGGTGCGGGCGCAAAAACGCCCGTCGTTGCTCCATCGAACCCGCTACGCTTGGGAACCGCGCTGATCTTCGCATTTCTGCTCGTCGCCATCTCGCTGATTTCGAAATGGGTGCAGTCGCACGCCGGTGCGCACGGCATCCTCGCGCTGGCGGCAGTCGTGGGCGTTACGGACATCGATCCATTCGTACTCAGCCTCGCACAGGGCGGCGCGCAGACCGTCGGTCTTTCCATCGCCTCCATCGCAATCGTAATCGCAGCTTCCTCGAACAATCTATTGAAGGCCGGCTACACCATCGCATTTTCGCGCCG
>JASHZC010000250.1 GCA_030042755.1 Vulcanimicrobiota bacterium
AGTTGGCGTGCTTTCGCGGGATCGTACGGCTGCGCGCGAACCGTCGGATCGAACGCCCAAGAAAACGGCGTGAGATCGCCGGCGCCGGGTGTGGCCGTACCAAACTCGTTGTCACGCGCGATCGTAGCGCGATCGGTGGCGTAGGCGAGCGCGACGCGAACGTTCTTGTCCCGCAGCGGAGCGCGGCCGCAGTTGAAGAGCAGCGAGTCGTACGAGGGTGCCGGAACCGAAAGACGCGTGACGCTCGGATCGTTGGCCAGGTTGTGGTAGCTCGGCCCCGTCAATTGAATGCCCACCTGGCTTTCGCCGGTGCGTAATTCGGAGGTCACGGTGTTGGTATCGGGGATGAGCAGAACGTCGAGACGTGCGATTTTTGGCTTGCCGCGAAAGTAGCCGTCGTTCGACAAGAGTTCGATGCGATCGCCACGCACCCAGCGGCCGAAGCGGTACGGCCCGTCCGTTACCGTGGGCTCGGCATTGAATCGAATCGTATTGAGATTCGCATACGCCGATAGGACGTGGGCCGGGACGATATCGTACGGCTGATCGCTCTCGCCGAAAAATGCGTCGACGATTGGCGGAAAGACGCGCTTCATATGCACTACGACGGTCCACCGATCGGGGATGTCGATCGAGGCGATCTGGTCGAAGCCGCGCCGGCTCAGAACGTTGTTGGACGAGTTCATAATTTGCTCGTAACTGAACTTGACGTCCGTGCTCGTGACCGGTTCCCCGTCAGTCCAATGAGCGTCGCGTCGCAAGTGATAGGTGATGGTCAGCCCATTCTTGTTAATACCTCCGTTCGCCAATGTTGGAACGATGGCGGCCAGATCGGGAATTCGCTCGCGTGAGGCGTTCATCGTCACGAGCTTTGCGAACATCAAGTCGTCGACGAAGCTTTCGTCGGCATTGCTTTCGAGTAAAGGATTGAGCGTAATCGGCGTGAGGGGCAAAGCAATCGCCAGAGAGGCGTTCGATCCTTGCACTCCGCTCCGGGTGCAACCGGATGCGCCGCACAGAATCGTAAGCGCTGCCAGAGCAGCAGTTACGCTACGCAGCGGAACTTCGCGTACACGTACGGGTAGTCGCTGTAAAACCAGTTGCGGAACGAGGGACGAATCAATTCCCGCGCCGTGACCGGAGAAGCCCCCTTCATGACATAATGACGGCCGTCGAAAAAGTCGGCGGAGTACTCGGGGTACGACGCCATCGGCTCGAAGCCTGGAAGCGGCCCGAAGACGCTGGAAGTCCATTCCCACCCATTTCCGACCAAGTCCTCGATTTCCCACGCGCTGGCGCCGGCCGCATGCGCGTCGACCGGTTCGGGATCGAAACGCTCGAAGTCGAAGTTTCCGTGCATCGAATGCGGCGGCGTATCGCCCCACGGGTAGATGCGTTCGTGACCGTACGGCGTGTTGTACGCCGCGCGAACGAACTCCGCTTCGGTCGGCAGTCGTAATCCGATCCAATCTGCATACGCCTGCGCCTGATCGTGCGTAACGTAGACGGGCCACGAGCGGGGCAACGGCAATTCCTCAAAGACGCCGCGAAGAAAAAACTCGCCGTCACGCTCGATCCAAAAATGCGGTACCGGTCCGCCGTCGTGAACGAAAGCAAGCCAGTCGCCGTTGGTGACCGGATACTGCGACATGCTGAAGGCGCGAACGTCGACTTCGCCCGGGCCAAACTCGTTATCCCAGCCGAACGGTATTGCATCGGGGTGCGTTCCCAGATGGGCCCTCCCTGGTGCGACGTCTTTCATGACGCGTCGCGGTGGAACGCGATCGTGATGATCTTGCGGGATGCGTCCTTTGTGCGCGTAGTCGAGCTGATGAATGATATACAGCAGCGTCTCGTGATGCATCTGCTCGTGTTCGAGTACGGTATAGGCGGCTTGACCGCGGCGCAGACGCGGGACGGAGTCGTCGACGAAGTTGGCGTTCGCGAACGCGTCGACGACGCGCTCGTCGCAGATGCGAGCAAATCGCTCGACATCCGATCGCGACGGCCAATCCGCGCGCTCTAGTGCGAGCGCTGCGTCGGAAGACGATGGATCGATGCCGCGTTGGAAGAGAATCTCGAGCTTCGAATCGACCGGCTCTTGCCTGAGCGAGCGTTCGTTCAGCGTGAGAAAACTAAACGCCGGCAGATGTCCTTCGTAAAAAATGAATGGGTGACGAAGTGGAATGGGGCGCTGCAAGAACGCCTCGTCGTCGATCAGCGCGAACAGTTGTGCGGATCGCTCGCGGTTGCGGTGGTACCAATCGATGAACGTCTGACGGTCTAAACGTGGCGTGGTCGAAATCATACGGCACCTTTACCCTGAAGCTGCGGACGGTCCACGGCGGCGTTGGAAAAATTGCTCGAACTCGGCTGCCGGGAGTGGCGGGGCAATTACGTACCCTTGAACGATATCACAGCCGTTCTGCGTCAAGAAGGACAGCTGTCCGAGCGTTTCCACGCCTTCGGCGACGACTTCGAGACCGAGCGAGTGAGCCATCCCGATCACCGTCTTGACAATGGTTTCGTCGAATGCTTCGTGACCGACGCCAACCATGAACGAGCGGTCGATCTTCAGCGCATCCAAAGCAAAGCGGCGAAGATACGCCAGCGAGGAATAGCCCGTGCCAAAGTCATCCACCGCAGTGCGGATGCCTGATGCCTTGAGATCGCGCACGATGCCCACGGTTTGCGCGGCATCCGACATCGCGACGCTTTCCGTAATTTCAACCTCTAAAAATTCTGGAGCGAGGTTCGCACTTTCAACCGCTTGCAGCACTCGGCGTCGAAGATCGCGCTGGTGGAATTGACGGGCCGAAAGGTTGACTGCTAAGCGCAGATTGCCAAGATTGCGCTGCCAGCGCTGCACTTGCTTTGCCGCCGTTTCAAGCACCCAGTCACCAAGGGGAACGATCAAGCCCGAAATCTCCGCGCTTGGAATGAAGTGACCCGGCTCGATGAGTCCGCTCTTGGGGTGGTTCCAACGCACGAGCGCCTCGACGCTGACGATCTCTTGCGTTCGGGCGTCCAGCTGCGGCTGGTAATACACCACGAATTGATCGCGTTCGAGAGCCCGCCGAAGCAGCTTCTCCTGAGAGAGACGCATGTGAATCGGCGCTTCGAGCGTTGGATTGTAGAAGTAATAGCCGTTGCGGCCGCGGTCCTTCGCGCGATACATCGCGATGTCCGCGTTCTTGATCAATGTCTGATCGTCGCGGCCGTCTTCGGGATAGACCGCGATGCCGATCGACGTCGAAATGTATTGCTCGTACTCGTCGAGCCGGAAGGGCTCGCTGACGAGAGCCAGGACCCGCTCGCCAACGTCGCGCGCGTGGTCGGAATCGCTGAAGTCGCTGAGCAAGACGACAAATTCATCGCCTCCCATGCGCGCAATCGTCGCCTCCTCACCGAACTCCCGCGATAAGCGCTGCGCGACCATCTGCAACAGCCGGTCGCCGCGCGCATGTCCGAGCGTGTCGTTAACGTCTTTGAAACGATCGAGATCGAGGAAGAGGACGGCAAGACGACCGAGCCGTGACTGCGCTACCTCGATCGCATCGCGTACCTTTTCCGAAAGAAAGACGCGATTTGGAAGCCCTGTCAGGGCGTCGTAATAGGCCATGACCCGCAATCGCGCTCGCTGCCGGCTGCGATCGATCGTTCCGGCGATGAGCGTGGCGATCAAGCCCAAGAGATCGGCGTCGGTCGACAAGAAATCGCGGGCGGCGCCGTGCGCGTCCGCAAATACTAGCCCGCCGTAGGCATCGCCGGCGACGTCGAGTCGCATTGCGATCCCGTTTGGAAAAGGAACGGGAATTGCCGTGCCTGGAAGCGCCGCCACGCTCGAAGCCATGGCAACGATCTCATCATCTCCGATCGACGCGCCTTCGGCGTCGCGGTAGATCGCTTCGATTCTCGGGCCGCCATTCGATGTTTCGACGACGGCGCCGAGTGAAAAACCGCACGCGTGACAACCCATCTCAAGCGAAGCTCGCATGCGCACGTCGGGATAGTCGCCGCTCGCTGCGATGAAATAGAGGTTGCGGATGCGTAAGCTCTGCATCTCCGCGCGTCGTTCAGCTTCGCGCCGCTGCGTGACGTCTTGCAGGACCGCGTAGGCGCCGACGCGGTCGCTGCCCTTGTACTGTGGAATAAAGGTTACGTTGAGCGCAAGCGCACCGCCGTCGATGCGATTCGCTTCGATGGTTATCATCGCGGGCTCGCCCGACAGCGCGCTCTCGAATGCGCCGGCGAGCTTTGCTCGCTCGCTATCGGGAGCAAACTGCTCGTAGTTCGCGCCCATCAGCGCCTCGCGTGGGAAGCCCCCCAAACGGATGCACGCGTCGTTGGCGTCCAGGATCGTTCCGTCGCGGCCAAGCACGAGCACGCCGTCGGGATTGTGCTCGAACAGCGAACGCAAGTGCGCTTCAGCCGTTCGGCGCTCAGTCTCGTCGCGGACGATCGAATATGCACCATCGATTCGCCCTTCGCGGAAAACCGGTACGGTCGTGATTCGTGCGTCGAGAAGCCGGCCTTGCAACGAACGAAGCCGCACGGAGTACGAAAGCGTCTCCCCCGAGAGCGCGCGCGCAAACTTCTCTTCGTATCTTGGAATGTCTTGAGCATCGAGGAAGACGCCGAAGTGCCTTCCAACGAGGCTCTCGCGCGAAGGACTTAAGCGCGCACCAGCCTCGTTGACGTCGACGACCCGTCCCTGCGTGTCGAAGATCACGATGATGTCGGGGTTCGATTCGAAGAGCGAACGAAAACGCTCTTCGCTTTCAGCCACGGCGCTCTGCGCGGCGAGGGTGTCGGTCAAGTCCTCGGCATACGAGAGCGCGTGAAACGTCGCGCTGTCTTGAATCGCGAATGTCGTCCAGCGGCAAATGCGCACTTCGCCGTTTGCTCGCTGATTGCGATTGACGTTGACGAGCGTTCGAATCTGGTCGGCACCGTCGAGTCGGTGTTGCACGTCGAGCACGACCGGAACGTCCTCGGGCGGCACCAGATCGAACTCGTGAATCGTCTTGCCCAAGACGTCACTAGCGCGATAGCCGAACATGTCCGCTGCTCGCGACGACCAGTACGTGACGCGATACTGTGAGTCCCAGGCGATGATCGCGAGGGGCGAGCGTGACAGCAGTTCATCGAGGAGCCGGAGATCGCGTTCGCCGAGCATGCCTGGTTAGTGCGCGAGGTACTCGTAGAGGCCGTGTACGCCGCCTTCGCGACCGAACCCGGACTCGCGGTAGCCTCCGAATGGCGAGCTGGGATCGAACTGGTTGAACGTGTTGCACCAGACGACGCCGGCCCGCAACTGCCCGGCGACCCACATATTCTTGCTCCCCTTGTCCGTCCATATTCCAGCGGAGAGTCCATACGGAGTGTTGTTGGCCTTCTCCACCGCTTCGTCGGGTGTACGAAACGTAAGAATCGAAAGTACTGGGCCGAAAATCTCCTCGCGAGCGACGCGGTGCGATTGATGTACGTTGGTGAAGAACGAGGCGGGGAAGAAGAAGCCGCGCGCGGGAAGGTCGCACTGCTGTTGCACGAGCGTCGCACCTTGCTCGACGCCGCTGCGGACCAGCTCCTCGATTTTTTCAAGCTGCGCGCGCGAGTTGATTGCTCCGATGTCGGTGTTCTTGTCGAGCGGATCTCCCAGGCGCAGCGTCTGGAGACGTTCCGTTAATCGAACGACGATTTCATCGTGGACGCGTTCTTCGACGAGGAGCCGCGAGCCCGCGCAGCAGACGTGACCTTGGTTGAAATAGATGCCGTTGACTACGCCTTCGATCGCCTGGTCCATTGGTGCGTCGGCGAACACGATGTGCGCCGCCTTGCCCCCAAGTTCCAGGGTCATGCGTTTGTCGGTGCCGCTGAGGCGTCGCGCGATCGTCTTCCCGACTTCGGTCGAGCCGGTGAAGGCAATCTTGTCGACATCGGGATGCTCGACAAGCGCGGCGCCGGTTGTCCCGTCGCCCGTGACGACGTTCACGACGCCGGGCGGAAGATCGGCTTCCTCGAGGATGTGGGCGAGCGCGAGCGCAGTGAGCGGCGTTGTTTCGGCGGGTTTGAGCACGACGGTGTTACCGCACGCGAGGGCGGGCGCGATTTTCCATGCCGCCATGAGGAGTGGGAAATTCCAAGGCACGATTTGACCGCAGACGCCAAGAGACTGCGGCTCGCGCCCCGCGCGCATGACCCACTCCAGTTTGTCGGCCCAGCCGGCGTAATAGAAGAAGTGCGCGGCCGAAGTCGGGACGTCGAAATCGCGCGATTCCTTGATTGGCTTGCCGCCGTCCATCGTTTCGAGAACGGCGAGTTCCCGCGAGCGCTCGGTAATGGCACGAGCAATCCGGTAAATGTACTTTGCGCGGTCCGCACCCTTGAGCTTGCGCCAGTACTTATCGTAGGCTTTGCGCGCGGCGCGCACGGCGCGGTCGATGTCTGCGGCTTGCCCGTACGCCACGCGCGCAAGCGTCGTTTCGTCGGCCGGATTGACCGTTTCGAAGTACGTGCCGCTGGCAGGAGCAACCCAATGCCCGTCAATGAAGAGGCCGTATTCGTCGCGAATCTGCGGCCGGACGCTCTCAGGCGCCGGCGCGTAATCAAAGATCGCCATCATCAGTCCTTCGGAATATAATCCGTTCCGGCGTAGTGTCCGGTCTCTTCCTTTTCGAGCTGCATCAGCAAGTCATCGAGCAACGAGCTTGCGCCGATTCGAAAGCGATTCGGCGTAAGCCATGCTTCCCCGAGCGTTTCCTTCACGATGACCAGATACGTCAATGCCTGCTTTGTATTGCGAATTCCGCCCGCGACTTTGAGTCCGCGGCGTTCGCCGGTCCGGCGCGCGAAGTCGCGGATCGCTTCGCACATAACCAATGCCGTGGGGAATGTAGCGTTCGTTCCCACTTTACCGGTCGACGTCTTGATGACGTCGGCACCCGCCTCGAGCGCCAGATCGCTTGCGCGACGGACGTTGTCGTACGTTCCGAGCTCTCCGGTTTCGAGAATCACTTTCAAATGCGCCTCGCCGCAGAGCGATTTCACGGCGAGGATCTCATCGTAGACGCTGCGCTCGTCTCCGCTCAGGAAAGCGCCGCGATCGATGACCATGTCGATCTCATCTGCTCCGGCAGCGAGCGCGGATGCCGCGTCCGCGAGCTTGACTTCAAGGCTCGAAAGTCCGCTCGGAAACGCTGTCGCCACGGATGCAACCTTGACGTTCGTTCCGCGTAGGGCGTCTTTCGCAACGTGCACGAGGTTGGGATAGACGCACACCGCTGCGACGCTGGGCACGTTGGGCCAACCCGGTCGCGGATTTACGGCTTTGGCGCAGAGCGAGCGCACGCGTCCTTGCGAGTCTTTGCCTTCAAGTGTCGTGAGGTCGATGCACCGGACGGCGAGCGTTATGCCCTCGAGTTTAGCCGACGTCTTGATCGAACGCTTCGCGAGCGCAGCAGCCCGCGCTTCGAGCATAACGGCATCAACGGGGACATTGGGGCTCAAAAGGGCAGGCATGAGCGCAGCCCTTTACAGCGTGCCGCGCTTGGCTTGTTCTTTTTCGATCGAGACGAAGAGCGCTTTGAAGTTGCCCTTCCCGAACGATAGGCTCCCCTTACGCTGGATGATTTCGAAGAACACGGTCGGACGGTCTTGCAGCGGTTTAGTGAATATTTGCAGCATGTAGCCGAGATCGTCACGATCGACGAGAATGCGTCGTTCGCGTAACACGTCGAGTGCTTCGTCGATCTTTCCAACTCGTTCGCCCAGCATTTCATAGTAGCTATCCGGCGTGTCCAAGAATTCGACGCCGTTATAACGCAACGCGTCGATCGTCGCTACGATGTCGTCGGTGCGAATGGCGATGTGTTGCACGCCCGCACCGCGATAGAATTCCAGAAATTCCTCGATCTGCGATTTCTTCTTACCGTGCGCCGGTTCGTTGATCGGGAACTTGACTTGATGACGGTCGTCGGTCATGACTTTTGACTTGAGCGCCGTGTATTCGGTCGAAATGTCTTTGTCGTCGAACGATACGAGTTGCGAGAAACCAAACACGCGGGCGTAAAAATCGCCCCAGACGTCCATTTCGCCCCAGCCGACGTTGCCAACGCAATGATCGATGAAGAGCAAACCGGGCTTCTTGCTGCCGGGTAACGTGCGCCTAGCTTCGACGAAACCGGGCATAAACGCGCCACGATACCCATCGCGCTGGATAAAGGTGTGCACGGTGTCTCCGTAGGTCGCGATCGTCGCTCGCACGATGCGTCCCGTCGCGTCCGCGAGCTCGGCCGGTGGCGCAATCGCTTTTGCGCCGCCCGCCGCTGCGCGTTCGTACGCGGCCCGCGCATCTTCCACGACGATTGCGATATCTTTGACCCCGTCGCCGTGCGTCGCGACGTGACGGGCGATGTCGTCATCGGGCACCAAGCTGGACGTGATGACAAACCGGAGATTGTTTTGTTCGAGCACGTAGCTGCAGCGGTCTTTAACGCCCGTCTCCGGACCTGCATATGCGACCTGATCGAAACCAAATGCGGACATGTAATAGTGGGCGGCCTGCTTCGCGTTTCCGACGTAGAACTCGACGTAGTCCCAGTCGATCCGCGCGAGCGGGTTGCTGCGCGCCGCGGTACTCGTACTCATGGTCGAGGGCTTGGCGAAGCGTCAGGGGGGGCCCTGTCGAAGGTTACCGAGCGATGAACGTATCTGCTCCAGCCGCCGCGGCGCGCGTCTCCCTCGAGCGTTTGATCGACTACGCCGGCCTTTTCCCGCCTGCTGCACTCACGATGGAGGAAGCTGTGGCGGAGTACGATCGAGCGAGGAACGGGGCGCAACGGTGGATGCTGGGGCGGTTCATCGTACCGGCATCGCGCCTCCGCGAGCTGCGAGCGCTCGCGCCCTCGAGCCAGCCCCTGGAACTCTCCGTGATTGTCGACGCTGCATCCGACGCACGCAGTTGGTTCGGCGCCGCAAAAGCGGCCTTCGAACGCATCGAAAACGAACGCAGCTCAGGGTGGGCGCAGCTTGCGGCGCTCGAGATACCGCTACCGCGTTTGTCCACCAACCGGGAAACGTACGACGCGTCGATCGGACAGTGCGCGGCGCTCGCCGCACAAGCGGGCCTGCGCGATCTCGCATTGTACGTTGAGGTCCCGCGCGACGACCGGTTCGGCGAGCTCTTGCCCGGAGCTATGGACGCGTTGGCGAGGTACCGAATGGGCGGAAAACTGCGCTGCGGCGGCGCGGATGCGGGCGCCTATCCGAGCGTAGACGAGGTCGCGGCCTTTGTACTCTCGGCGACTGCTGCACATGTGGCGTTCAAGGCCACAGCCGGTTTGCATCATCCGGTGCGGGGTTGGAACGAAGCTGCCGGCGTGACGATGCACGGATTCCTGAATGTGCTTGCCGCGGCGGCTTTTGCGCCGCGCGCTTCGCGCGAGCTGATCGAAGCCATCGTTGCAGAGGAAGATCCGAGGGCGTTCGGTTTCGATCGCGTGTTGCGCTGGCGCGATCGGGAGGCGGACGAAGCCGAGTTGGTCGCCATGCGACGCGGACGATTTGCAGGTTACGGAAGTTGCAGCTTCGACGAACCGGTTGACGACTTGCGCGCGCTGGCAATCCTACCGGCACACTAACGCATCGTGGCGCACATCACGTCATGGGTTCCCGTTCCCGCCGGGAGTGATTTTTCGATCTATAACCTGCCGTACGGCGCGTTCACGCGCAATGGGCGTGCGCACCTGGGCATCGCGATTGGAACAAAGATCCTCGATTTGTTCGTGCTGGCAGATTCAGGACTGGTCGACGGCGTTTGCAACCGCGAGTTGCTTCTGACCGGGCAGCTCAACCCATTCCTCGCAGCGGGCCCGAAGGTTTGGAAGGCGCTGCGCTTGCACGTTGCGTCACTCTTGCGCGCGGACGATAGCGGGAGCGCGGCGCTACGCGAGCGGAACACGAACGAGTTCTTTGTCGAACAACGCGATGCGACGATGATCGTGCCGATGGAAATCGGCGACTACGTCGACTTCTATTCGTCGCTGGAACACGCGACGAACCTTGGCAAAATTCTCCGCCCCGGGACCGAACCGCTCATGCCGAATTGGCGATATCTTCCGATCGGCTACCACGGACGCGCGAGCACGATCGTCGTCGACGGCACGCCCATCGTCCGACCGAGCGGCCAGCGAAAACCGCCGGGGAGCGACGTTCCGCTCTTCGGGCCGTCCCAGCGTTTGGACATCGAACTCGAGGTTGGTTTCGTCACCGGCCCCGGCAACGAATTGGCGGCGCCGATTTCACCTGCGCGGGCGAGAGATCACATCTTTGGACTGGTTCTGGTTAACGACTGGAGCGCGCGCGACATTCAGGCGTGGGAATATCAACCGCTCGGCCCGTTCTTGGGGAAGTCGTTTGCGACAACGATATCGCCGTGGATCGTTACGCTCGACGCGCTCGAGCCGTTTCGAACAAACGGACCGGAGCAGGACCCGTTGCCGCTCCCATATCTCCGCGCGGCCGAACGCGGCACGTACGACATCAAACTCGCCGTGGACTTCACGAGCGAGGCGATGCGCGCCAAAGGACTGCCCCCGATTACCGTATCGCGCACGAATTTCAAGACGCTTTACTGGAACATGGCGCAGCAGCTCGCGCACGTCACGTCAAACGGCACGCGCGTGCGTCCCGGAGATCTCTATGCGTCGGGCACAATTAGCGGCGCGACGCCCGATTCACTCGGGAGTCTTATCGAACTGACGTGGAACGCGACGAAACCGATCCATTTGCCCGACGGCGACGTGCGCGGCTTCCTTCAGGACGGAGACGAAATTACGCTGCGCGGATGGTGTCAGCAAGGCGATTTCCGCGTTGGGTTCGGCAGCGCGCGCGGTACCGTCGTTGCGGCCTACGCGGGCGCCGGCGACTCAAGCCAGGAACGATAGTACTGCTCGTCTTCCACGTCGAGCGCAGCCGGTGCAAGGTGCAGCGGCTTGAACGTGTCGACCATGACTGCGATTTCGTCCGTCGATTTTGCGCCTAAGCTCGCCTCGACGGCGCCCGGCTGAGGTCCGTGCGGTGCACCGGCAGCGTGAAGTGTGATCGACCCTTCCTCGACGCCGCGACGGCTCATGAAGTTTCCGCTCACGTAGAAGATTACTTCGTCGCAGTCGACGCTGGAATGGTTATACGGAACCGGAATTGCAAGCGGATGATAATCGAAGAGGCGAGGAACGAAGGCGCAGAAAGCCGCTCCCGGTGCTTCGAACGTCGCGTGAGCCGGTGGCGGCTGGTGCAGCTTTCCGGTGATCGGAGCGA
Source organism: Vulcanimicrobiota bacterium (assembly GCA_030042755.1). The sequence continues at coordinate 11,320 of JASHZC010000250.1, forward strand.
ATTCTTCCAAGTTGAATGCGTAGGGATAGCAATATCCATCCCAGCCGACTACGTCGCACGGGTGATTCTGCACCATGTAGATCGCGCTTCGGCCGGTATTGCTCACGCGTATTTCGTACTCGCCGCGCTCGTCAATCGGGCTCTTGAGCACGGGCACGCGGAAATCGCGCTCGTAATAGGGCGCTTGCTCTTCGAGTTGCCCGAATTCGTTGCGGTACTTCCGCGGAATCGTAACCATGCCACGTGATTCATGAACGAGCATGCGTGTCGGCGCTGCCGGCAGCACGCGATACGTCGTACCGGTCGGAATCACGATGTAATCGTGTTCGCGGTACGCGAGATCGCCGAAGGGTGTTTCGATCGTGCCCGCACCGTGGTGGATAAAGAGCAATTCGTCGCCGCCGGTATTGCGATACCAATACGTCATCGGGCGATCCGCCTGTGCGATCGCTAGGACGATGTCATCGTTCCCGAGTACCGGCCGGCGCGACTCGATTGCATCGCCGCCCGTGGCGATCCGTGCTGTTTTGAAATGCCGATTGCGCAGCGGCTCGTTCGGAGTAAACGTGCTAGCTGGGCGGTCCCAGGGATGAACCTCGATCGTCGCCGTCGGTGGTCGAAGATGATAGAGCAAGGAGTAGACGCTCTCAAAGCCCTTCGTCGAAAAGAGTTCCTCCGCGTACAACCCGCCGTCCGGACGGCGAAACTGGATGTGACGCTTATGTGGAAGCGAACCGGCGCGTACGTACGAGGGCATGGCTTTACTCCTGTCGCGGCGCGCGTTGCGTCGCCTGAAATCCGTTGGTCCGGTGCGTGCCGTCGCAGAACGGCTTCGTGGACGAACCACCACAGCGGCAGAGAACGAAGTTCTCTTCGACCGTATAAGGAACGCCGTCGGCGTCGGTCAAGGTGACCCGGCCTTTCACGAGATAGGGTCCGTTTTCGCGAACCTTGATGACGACGTCTTCCATACGCGAAGCATGGCCTTCGCCGAGGCGCGGACGCACTCCGTCGATTTTGGTTCCTTAGCGATCGGCGGCGCTCCATAATCCGACGAGCGTAGCCTGAGCGAGAATGTGTCCTTGCATGCGCGCTTGGAGTTCCGTTGCAGTCAAGGGGCGCCCGGTGCCGATTCGCTCGACGTCGAGCGCGTACAGCGTGAAGTGATAGTGATGCACTTTTCCCGGCGGAGGACACGGCCCGAAGTATCCGACGGTGCCGGTGTCGTTGCGACCGGATCGCTGCGCTGCAATTCTTGCAGAAATTGGAATGCTTTGCAGCGAGGCCGGTAAGTCGTAAATCACCCAGTGGTAGAACCCGCCTTCATGGGGCGCATCGGGATCGTGGACGATCAGAGCAAAGGAGCGGGTGCCGGCTGGAGCGTCGCTCCAACGAAGCGGCGGTGAAACGTTCTGGCCACCGCATTGGACGGCAACCATCATGCGCGGCACGGTGGCGCCGTCTGAGAAGGAGGAGCTGACAAGCAATAGAGCGAGCAACAGATTCACCGATGTGACCTCCATGGCAACGTGGGGGAAGGGCCTGTGGTATCATGGCGTGGCCATGATGGGGGTTGGGCTTCACGCGGCGTAACCTTGTGAACCCCGCCAGGACCGGAAGGTAGCAACGGTAAGCGAGTCCCTACGGGTGCCGTGAACTACCTCAGCCCTCGTCGTGGTACCTCATTAACTCCTGCTTGGATGTATGCCAATACTGACGATTTATGCTGCGTTGGCAGCTTTTGCCGCGGCCTTGGTCGCGCTCATCATCTATCACCTCGCCGTGGTGCGCCCGGCGCTTGCTCGCGTAGCGGCGTTGCTTGACGTGCACGACGGCCTGATCGGCGGAGGCGCGGGCGCTTCCGGCCGGCTCGCCGCGCTCGAAGCCGGCCTGGCCAACCAGCAGGCGACGGTCGGGAGGGTCGGCGAGCGTGTAAGCGAACTCGAGGCCCTTGCGCATACCGACGTATCCCGATTCGGATTCGTTCGGTACGACGCTTTTGAAGATACCGGTTCTGAACTCTCCTATGCGCTGGCTCTGCTCAATCGCGAGGGAGACGGCGTCGTGATCTCGAGTATCTATTCGCGCACTGACACCCGCACGTATGGGAAAGCCGTCGAGGCCTACAAGCCGGCGGTGAACGCTTCGGAAGAAGAACTTCGTGCGATCGAGCGGGCGCGAGCGACGAAGGTATGATCAACGATCGTTACTACGTGAAGATCGTTCCCGAGCGGGGCGAGACGGTGCATCGCTTTCACGTTCGCCGGCGACAGATTGCCGCGGGCCTTGGTGCGTTCGTACTCATTCTCGCGGGCGTCGTTGGTTTCGCGATCGTACAGGTCGTCCAAGCTCACCGGGAAGTTGCGAACTACGCCGCACAAGCGCGGGCGCAGCAAGCGACGCTGCGGCAGATCGATCGCCAGACCGAGACGATGCGCACGCAATTGCAGCACGTCCTGCAACAAAATAGAGAGATCCGGCAGCTGATCGGCGTCCCGAGTTCGGCCGCGAAATCGAACGCACCGAAGACGACCTCGTGGATCCGCGGTCAATCGCTGCCCGTAGTTGCAGCGAAAGTGCGCACGCTAAGTGCCCAAAGCTTGGCAGCAGCCAAGGAATCCGATTCGATGCGCACGCTGGCGATGCGTGTTCTCAACGTGCGTCACATGCACGCACTGGCTCGCGCGCAACTGATCGCCGCAATTCCGTCGATCGACCCCGTCGACGGCGCGCCGGTCATCGGTTGTTATTGCTACCGGACGTATCCGGACGTCGAGTTTCATCCCGGTGTCGACCTGGGCGCGGACTATGGCGATCCGGTGCGCGCTGCGGCAGCAGGCGTGGTCGTAGCAAACGGATGGGACGGCGGATACGGTATCAAGATCGACATCGATCACGGCAATGGATACCATACCTGGTACGCGCACCTTTCGCACGTGCTCGTTGCGGTCGGAGCGCACGTGTACAAAGGCGAAACCATCGGCGCAGTCGGCGCGACTGGTTTTGCGACCGGACCGCATCTTCACTACCAGATCATGTATAATGGGTCGCCGGTGAATCCGACGCCGTATCTCAACGGCGTCCCGGCAAATGTGCTAGCCTCGCTCCCGTAGAAGCCCCGCGACGTGGATATCCTCTGCCAGCTCGATCAACTGATCGTCTTGATCTTTCGCGCCTACTCGGTCGTACTTTTCATCTACGCACTGATTTCGTGGCTGCCCGATTTGCGCCGCGGAGCGTGGGTCCGGTACTTAGGAATGCTCGTCGAGCCGGTTCTGGCGCCGGTACGCCGCATCGTTCCGCCGATCGGCGGCCTGGACATGGCGTTCCTGATCGTGATCGTCCTGATCAACTGGGTTATTATCCCGATACTGCAGAACGCCGTATTCCGAACCTGCTACTTCTAGCGTCCCAAACGCCACCGTGAGCATCAAAGCCGAACATCCGCACCGCACGGAGGTTGCCGGAAACGTCCGCAACTTCTGCATCATCGCGCACATCGACCACGGAAAAACAACGCTTTCGGACCGCCTCCTGGAACTGACCAGAACGGTCGAAGCGCGCGATCTCGAAGAACAGGCGCTGGACGCGATGGATCTGGAACGCGAGCGTGGGATTACGATCCGCATGCATCCCGTCACGCTGAATTATCGCGCGCGAGACGGAGAAACATATCAGCTCAATCTCATCGACACGCCCGGGCATGTCGACTTCTCGTATGAGGTTTCGCGATCGCTCGCCGCTTGCGAGGGTGCGTTGCTGATCATCGACGCGGCCCAAGGCATCGAGGCGCAGACGCTAGCCAATTACCACCTCGCGCTCGAACACGACCTCACGATCATTCCGGTTATCAACAAGATCGATCTTCCGGCGGCAGACCCCGAGCGCGTGATGGGCGATGTGGAAGAGTCCCTCATCATCGAGCGTAGCGAGTGCATTCTTGCCAGCGCCAAGAACGGTATTGGGATCGAAGATATTCTCGAGGCGATCGTTATGCGGATCCCTCCGCCGAAAGGGCACCGCGATCACTTGCG
>JASHZC010000251.1 GCA_030042755.1 Vulcanimicrobiota bacterium
TAATAAATGTTGCCCCCAAGCTCGAGCATGCGATTCCAGTCACGTGCGAGAACCGCGTCGCGCTGTTCTTCGGTCATCGGCCAACGCTCGAGATAGGCGCGCTCGTCGGCCTTGAAGGCTGCGCGGTTCGCTTCTTTCATCAGCGACATGCAAAACATGTTGAGATGATAGCCCTGCCGCGAATGCTCGGCGTCGAAGAGCGTCGTCCCCGGTATGTCATCAAAGGGATTCTTGGGTTTTTCCGTCATTAGTCCGGCTCCCAATACAGCCGCATGGGATTGCGAACCAGCAATCGCTCCTGCAGAGCCGGCGTTGTCGCGATACGCGGGATGAAATCGACGAGCTTTCCGTCATCCGGCACGTGCGTCGTCATGTTGGGATGCGGCCAATCCGTACCCCATAGAACGCGATCGGGATAACGTTCCACCAGCGTACGCCCAAACGGTACGACGTCGTCGTACGGCGGCCCGGTCTTCGAAAGCCGCTCGGGGCCACTGACCTTTACCCACAGATTCGGATGCGCGTCCATCAGCGCAATAAACTGCTTCCACTGCCGATGTTCGAGGCCGAGATCGACGTCAGGGCGTCCCATGTGATCGATGACAACGGTCGCCGGCAGAGACAAGATGAACGGCGTCAGATCTTCTAACTCCGGGGCTTCGAAATAGATGACGACGTGCCAACCGAGCGGGATAATTTTTTCTGCGATCTTCACGTAGTGTTCGCGCGGTGTGGCATCCACGAGGCGCTTCAAGAAGTTGAAACGCACGCCGCGCACGCCGGCCGCATGCATGTCCGCAAGCTCAGCGTCGCTCACGTCCGGCTCTACGACAGCGATGCCGCGCGCCAGCTCGCCGGCCGCAATCAAGGCATCGATCATCGCGCGATTGTCCGACCCATGGCAGCTGGCCTGGACGATCACGTTTCGCGCGAAGCCGAGAAAGTCGCGCAGCTCGAAGAGCGCCTCTTTCGGCGCATCGCCGGGTGTGTACTTGCGCTGCGGTGCATACGGAAACACGTCGCCGGGACCGAAGACATGGCAATGCGCATCGACCGCCCCTGCCGGCGCGACGAACGCCGGGCGCGTGGGATTCGGATGATAGCGATTCAGATCGATCACGAAATCGCCGACGCCAATCGGTTCTTCAGTCGTGGATAGACGCGCAACGCGTTTCCCTCATAGATCTTCGCGCGCGTTGCATCGTCGAGCCCGAGCGCTTCGACGTAGCGTTTCGTATCGTCGTAGTTGAAGCCGGTTCGCGGGTCGATGCCGCGCACTGCGCCGACCATCTCGGAGCCGAACACGATGTTCTCGTGCGGGACTACCTTGAAGAGCAATTCGATGCCCGGCAAGTGGTAGACGCACGTATCGAAGAACACGTTGTTCAGCACGGACTCCTCGAGCGGTGGCCGCTTCATATCTTGCGCAAGACCACGATACCGGCCCCAGTGATACGGCACCGCACCGCCGCCGTGCGGGATAATAAATCGCAGCGTTGGGAAGTCGACGAAGAGATCGGCGGAAATGAACTGCATAAAGGCGGTCGTATCGGCGTTGATGTAGTGCGCGCCGGTAGCGTGAAAGTTCGGGTTGCAGGATGAACTCACGTGTACCATCGCAGGGACGTCGAACTCGACCATCTTCTCGTAGAGCGGATACCAAAATTTGTCCGTTAGCGGTGGTGACGTCCAATGCCCGCCGGACGGGTCGGGATTGAGGTTGATGCCGACGAAGCCGAGCTCATTCACGCAGCGGTCGAGTTCTCGGATGCTGGCACCGAGATCGGCGCCGGGCGACTGCGGCAGTTGAGCAACGCCGACGAAGTTACGCGGATAGAGCTCGCATACGCGCGCGATCAGGTCGTTGCACGCGCGGGCCCACGCGATGCTGGTGTCTTCCGTTCCAATGTGATGCGCCATCGCGGAGGCACGCGGCGAAAAAATCGTCACGTCGGTGCCGCGCTCGCGAGAGAATTTGAGTTGCGCGTTCTCGAGACTGGTGCGGATCTCGTCGTCGCTGATGTTCGGTTGGAGCGGCGAGGGCAGCGATGCATCGGAAAGCCCAGCAATCTGCGCTGCGCGAAAGGTTTGCAAGCCTTCCGGCGCGGTCGTGTAGTGACCGTGGCAGTCGATGATCACAGACCGTTCCTCCACACCTCACCGGGTACGAAAACATCGCCCGACATCAGCGCGCGGGCCGTGCGTAGCAGCGCCGAACGCCGTACGTGCGGACCGGACGGGCCGCTCTCGATCTCCATGGAAACCGTGAAAAACCCGGTCGGATGCTCGATCTCGAAGCTGCGCGCGCCGTTACCCGCAGATGGGGCAACCTCGGAAGCAATCGATCCCGGAAGCGCGCACGCGGTCGCAACGCTGACCGCTCCGAATACGCCGATTGCCTTATGAACTTTGTGCGGAATGAACATGCGTGTTGAAATATCGCCACCGTTCCGTGCGGGTGCAACAAGGCACATCTTCGGCACGGTTTTCTTCGTTACGTCTCCTAAGTTCATGCGTTTGCCGGCTTCCAGGCGCACCGCCTCGACCCGCTCGCGCAGTGCGTCGTCGGCTTCCATTTGCTCCGGCGTTTCATGGCCGGTTTTCCCGAAATCAGCCGCACGCATCACGACAACGGGCATGCCGTTATCGATGAGCGTCACGTCGGTATTCGCGATAACGTCGCGGGCGTTTCCCGACGGCAACAGCGCGCCGCAACTTCCTCCGGCAACGTCGAGGAAATCGATGTCGATCGGGGCCGCCGTACCCGGAACGCCGTCGATGCGCGCATTGCCGTCATAGCGGACGTGACCGTCGGGCGTCTGAACGTGCGCGACCGCGATCGAGGCGGTGTTGACCATATGAATGCGTACGCTCGTGCGCGGCGTGGTCGCGGGAACGAGTCCGCGCTCGATCGCGAAAGGTCCGACGCCCGCAAGCATGTTCCCGCAGTTTTGCGATGCGTCCACGCGTGCTTCGTTGACGACGACTTGCAAGAACAGATAGTCAACGTCAGCGTCGGGGCGGCTCGAAGGGCTGACGATCGCTACTTTACTCGTGAGCGTATCGGCGCCGCCCACGCCGTCGATCTGGCGCACGTCGGGCGAGCCCATTGCGGCCAACAAGACGGGATCGCGCACGGCGGGATCCGACGGCAAATCGCTTGCAAGGAAGAATGGGCCTTTCGAGGTTCCGCCGCGCATCAACGTGCACGGAATGGCACGCTGCTTCACGCGCGCGTACCTTCGACGAGTTTTCGCAGATCGTTGATATCGTAGGAATGCTCGCCGCGGGCATAGCGCTCGCGATTCCGGCTTTCCGTATCGATGCGCGCGCGTGCCGCGGCTACAACTTCTTCGACGCGCTCTTTGCGAATCGCGCACGCACCGTCTGCATCGAGCACGACGAGATCGCCGGACGAAATCGTCGTGCCGCCGACCTCGACGGGCACATCGAGCTCGCCGGGAATCGCCTTCTTCGCGCCACGCACGCGAATCCAGCGTGCCCACACCGGCACCGCCATCGACGCTAGGTCCTCAGCATCGCGCACCGCTGCGTCTACTAGCACGCCTGCTGCGCCGGCCGCAATCATTTGCGTCAACAAAAGGTCGCCAACGAGCGCGACCGGTCGCGGTTCGGGCATGGTCAGCACGACGATTTCTCCGGGCCGGATGCGCTCGATCGCCGCGTGCACCATCAAATTATCGTCTTGCGAACAGCGCACCGTACGAGCCGGCCCGGCAGCGCGGCTGTGCGGAACGAGTTGATGGAGTGCAATGTCGATCAGGCCTTCTTTACCTGACGCTTCATAGATCGTCGCAACGCCGAGACGCGCGCACTCTTGATAGTCGGTCATTCCGTCACTTCACCAGGAGGGGAACAAACGGTCGCCAAAATTGTCGACAATCGTGTCGTCGATTTTTTCGCGCAATGAATATTGATCCTGCACGCACCCGCTCTGCTTCCGACGTTGCCGAACACATTCGACGCGCGATCGTGTCGGGCGAACTTGCGCCAAACGCCCGCTTGGTAGAACAAGACCTCGCTAAGAGTCTCAATACAACTCGCAACGTGATCCGCGCCGCATTCGCTCAACTGGAACAGCAGCGGCTGCTCGTACGCGAGCCTAATCGCGGCGTCCGAGTCCGTACGTATACCGCGCATGAGGCCGCAGAAATCCTCGAAGCGCGCGCCGCGCTCGAAGGGCTCGTCGCGCGCTGTGCGGCGCAGCGCATCGATGACGAAGGCAAACGCGCGTTGTACGGTATCATCGGCGAGATGCGCACCTGTCGCGACTCGGGCGATCTGCTTGCGTATTCGCAGCTCAACGCGAAGCTGCATCGCACGATTCTCGAGATCGGGAATCACGAAACGGCTGCGATGCTCCTCTCTTCGCTTCACTCGCAAGCCGTGCGCTACCAATTTCGCACCGTGCTGCAGCCTGGACGCATCACGCAATCGCTCGGCGAACATGAGGCAATCGTTCACGCAATCGCCGCGCACGACGAAGATGCGGCCGAACGCGCGATGCGCGCGCACATCGAATCGGTCGTTCAGACCGTTCTGACGATCGGGGGCAGTGATTCAAATGCCCTCAAGGCGATGTAGGATGACAGGGGCGGGCGAAGTGCTCACCGCTGCCGGCGTGACCAAACGCTTCGGCCACTTCGTCGCTGTGAACAACGTCGATTTTTCCGTTTCACGAAATGAAGCGGTTGGCATCGTAGGTCCGAACGGCGCAGGCAAAACGACGTTGCTCAACTTGCTCGCCGGAACGTATCCGCTTTCGTCGGGCAGCGTGGGCATCGAGGGCATCGACATTTCGCGCACCGATGCGGCTACGCGGTGCCGCATGGGCATTGGGCGCTCGCACCAAGTGCCGCGCCCATTCGTCGATATGACGGTCTTCGAAAACGTTTTTGTCGCCGCGTCCTGCGGCGGCGATCGCGCGCGTGCGGAAGCCTACGATGCGAGCATCGCATCGCTCGATTCGTGCGGAATGCTCGGCAACGCCAATCGCACTGCAGGAACGCTGGGCCTGCTCGATCGCAAGCGTTTGGAACTCGCGCGGGCACTCGCAACCAATCCAAAGGTCTTGCTGCTCGACGAAATCGGCGCGGGACTCACCGACATGGAGGCAAGCGACCTCGTAACGATCATTCACGAGCTGCGCGCGGCCGGTATCGCCATCGTTTGGATCGAGCATGTCTTGCACGTCCTGCTCCAAGTCATCGACCGAATCGTGTGTATGGACGCCGGCATCGTTATCGCGCAGGGCGAGCCGAAAGAAGCGCTCGCCCAACCGGTCGTCATCGAGGCCTATCTGGGAAGCGGTGTCGCGTGAGCGTGCTCAGCGTCGAAGCGCTCGATGCGCGGCACGGTCTACTCAAGGCCGTTCGAGACGTATCCTTCACGGTATCGCAGGGCGAGATACTCGCGCTGGTAGGCGCAAACGGCGCGGGCAAAACGACGCTGCTGCGCACGATTGCCGGCGCGCATAAACCGTCGTCCGGCACGATCGTGTTCGACGGTGGCGACGTCCGCAATGTCCCTGCCAACAAACGCACGCGCGCGGGCATTGCACTTGTTCCCGAAGGGCGCCAACTCTTCGGCAACATGACGGTCGAGGAGAATTTGCTCGTTGCCGGTCGGACCGGTCGTAAGGGTCCGTGGAATTACTCGACGGTGCTCGAAGCGTTCCCGATGCTGCGATCGCTTACGCAACGCAAAGGCAACGATCTTTCCGGCGGACAGCAGCAAGCCACCGCGATTGGCCGTGCACTGATGACCAATCCGCGTTTACTGCTCATCGACGAACTCTCACTCGGACTTTCTCCGCTTGCCGTAAACGCCGTGTATGAATCGCTCCAGACCGTCATCGCGAGCGGCGCAACGATCGTACTCGTGGAGCAAGACCTCAGCCGCGTACTCCGCGTCTCGACGCGCATTGCCTGCATGCTGGAAGGCCGCATCGTGCTCGAAGGCCGGACTCGCGAGATTACCAAGGAGCAGATCACGGAAGCGTATTTTGGCTTGCGGCGGGTCGCCGCTCTCGGACCGGAAGCGTGATCGATCAAATCGTTCAAGGCGTCCTGCTCGGCGGCTACTACGCGCTGGTCGCGTGCGGTCTCTCGTTCATGTACGGCGTCATGCGCATCATCAACCTCGCGCACGGAAGCCTCGCCGTTCTCGCGGCGTTCCTCGTCTGGTACATTACCGAACATCTTGGGGTGCCGGCCTTTGTCTCGCTGCTGATCGTCGTCCCGATCATGGCTGCGCTCGGGTGGTTTTTGCAACGAACCGTCCTCGACCGCAGCCTGCGTTCGGGTCCGCTTACGCCGTTGCTCAGTACCTTCGGGATTGCAATCATCATCGATAATCTGCTTTTCCAGCGCTTCGGCGCCGATACGCGTTCGCTCGCGCCCGACATCGGCGACTTCTCGTACAAGAGTTGGACGATCCCCGGCGGCGTGACCGTCGGGCAGCTTGGATTGCTGACGCTCGGAACGGCGGTCGTGTTGATCGTCGGCTTGCAGCTCTTCCTCAAGTATGCGCCGTTCGGCCGCGCGATTCGCGCCAC
>JASHZC010000252.1 GCA_030042755.1 Vulcanimicrobiota bacterium
AAATCTCACGAACAACGCGATCAAATACACCGAAAAGGGATCGATCCATATCGACGTACGGGCATGCCACTGGAACGACAAGCCTGCAATCGACGTCAGCGTCAGCGATACCGGCATCGGTATCAAAACCGAGGACCTCGAGCGTTTGTTCGTGGCTTTCGAACAGCTCGATCCGTCGAACACGCGCCAGTATGAAGGTACGGGTCTTGGCCTCTATTTGTCTCGAAATCTGACCCTGCTGCTAGGCGGCCATCTTAGCGTCGCGAGCGAGTTCGGCGTAGGCAGCACCTTTACGCTTACGTTGCCACGCGAACGGTAACGACGATGGCGTCGATTCTCGTCATCGATGACAATCGAGCGAATCTCGACTTGATGTTGTATTTGCTGCGCGCATTTGGGCATGCCCCCGAGGGCCGTTCCGACGGCGTCGCCGGTCTCGAAGCGGCGCGAAGTGGCGATTATTCCCTCGTGCTCTGCGACATTCTCATGCCGGGCATCGACGGATACGAATTCGCGCGCAGGTTCAAAAACGATGAAGCGCTGCGCTCTACTCCGCTTGTCGCCGTTAGCGCACTTGCCATGCCGGGCGATCGGGAGCGAGCTACGGAGGTCGGATTCGACGGCTACCTCCTCAAGCCAATCGAACCGGAAACGTTCGTAGCGCAAGTTGAATCGTTTCTCCGGCGGGGGCGATAGGTGGCGACGATTCTCGTCGTCGACGATGACGCAAATAATCGGCTTCTGGTCAAGACGATCGCACAACACATAGGACACGCGGTCGTGGAAGCGCCGAACGGTGAGGATGCGCTCGCGATCGCGCAATCGCAGCCGTTGCGCGCGATCGTGCTGGATCTCTCGCTCCCAGCGATGAGCGGTCCGGAATTCTTGAGAAAGCTTCGAACGATTGAGGCGACGCGCGCCATACCGGTAATTCTCTACACCGCTACCGAATCGAGTGCGGCGCTCCGCGATTTGATGCGAATCTACGGCGTCGAGTCGCTCGTTACGAAGCCGTCGGAACCGCAAGAACTGCTGGCGGCAATCACGCGCGCCATTGCCAGTTCTTGATTTCGGGCATGTCGTCGCCGAATTCATCGACGTAGTGTCGATGGTTGATCAACGTGTCGCGAATGAGCTGATGTACGGCCGAAGCGCGATTTTTTAGGCTGGGCACGCGGTTGATGGCGTCGGCGGCCAAATGATAACGGTCGAGTTCGTTCAGAACGGTCATGTCGAAGGGGGTTGTCGTCGTGCCCTCTTCGCGATATCCGTGAACGTGGAATCTGTCGGTGTTCGTGCGCCTGTAAATGAGGCGGTGAATCAATTGCGGGTAGCCGTGGTAGGCGAAGACGACCGGGACGTCCGCGGTGAACATCGAGTCGAAATCGGAGGCGCTCAACCCGTGCGGGTGTTCCGAGGGCGACTGCAAGCACATCAGATCGACGACATTGACGACTCGGATGCGCAATTCGGGAAAATGCTTGTTGAGAAAATCGACCGCCGCAAGCGTCTCGAGCGTCGGCACGTCACCGGCACACCCCATAACGATGTCTGGTTCCTCACCTTGATCGTTGCTGGCCCATTCCCAAACGCCGGCACCGACGGTGCAGTGCCGAATCGCGGCGTCCATACTGAGCCACTGCCACTCCGGCTGCTTTCCGGCTACGATGACGTTGATGTAGTTTGTGCTTCGCAGACAATGATCCGCCACGGAGAGCAGCGTATTGGCATCCGGCGGCAGATATACGCGAACGATTTCAGCCTTTTTGTTCATCACGTGATCGATGAATCCCGGATCTTGGTGACTGAAACCGTTGTGATCCTGACGCCAGACGTGCGACGTGAGCAAATACGTTAGCGACGAGATCGGGCGCCGCCACGGGATGTCGTTCGACATCTTGAGCCATTTCGCGTGCTGATTCACCATCGAATCGACGATGTGAATGAACGCTTCGTAGCACGGAAAGATTCCGTGCCGCCCAGTCAAGAGATAGCCTTCGAGCCAACCCTCGCACATGTGCTCGCTCAGCACTTCCATCACGCGACCTGTCGCAGAGACGTGATCGTCCGTCGGCAAAACTTCGGCCGTCGAGCAACGCGTCGTAACGTCAAAGAGCGCATCGAGCCGGTTCGATGACGTTTCGTCCGGACACATGACGCGGAAACATCCTTCGTTCGACTGCATGACGTCGCGAAGAAATGAGCCGAGCGTCCTGGTTGCTTCGCCCCGCACCGTGCCGGGCTCGGGAACGTCGACGGCGTAGCTCTTGAAATTGGGCATCGTGAGATCGTGACGCAGCAAACCGCCATTTGCATTTGGATTGGCGCCCATTCTGCGATTGCCGCGCGGTGCTAATTTTGCAATCCCGGGCACAAGGCGGCCATTGTCGTCGAAGAGCTCTTCGGGCCGATAGCTGCGCATCCACGATTCGAGAATGGCCAGATGCTCCGGATTTTCGCGGACGCCGAGCAGCGGCACTTGATGCGCGCGGAATGTCCCCTCGATCTGAACGCCGTCTACGACCTTCGGTCCGGTCCAGCCCTTCGGGGTGCGCAAGACGATCATCGGCCACGCTTGCCGGCTGCGGAACCCGCGATCGCGAGCCTCGCGTTGAATGCGCCGGATCTTTTCGAGCGCACGCTCGAACGTTGCAGCCATGAGCTCGTGCATGGTCGCCGGATCGTCACCCTCGACGACGTACGGCGCGTACCCATATCCTTCGAGGAGCCGGAGTAATTCGTCGCTGGGAATACGCGCGAGCACGGTTGGGCCCGCAATCTTGTAACCGTTGAGATGCAGGATCGGAAGAACGGCACCATCGCGCTCCGGATTTAGAAACTTGTTGGAA
>JASHZC010000253.1 GCA_030042755.1 Vulcanimicrobiota bacterium
ATTCGCTCTCGGGAAGATCGCGTTCGATGGCATAGAGATAACGGTCGAGCACGTTCATCGTTATGACCCCGCGGTTATTCGGCTGAGTGACTCGTTGATGCGATGCAGCTCGTCCGTGAGTTGGATCACGATCTGCTTTCCGGCCGGCGAGAGCCGATAGAATCGCTTGTTGCGTTTGTTCTCCTCGCGCCACTCACTGTGCAGCAGTCCTTGACTTTCCAGCCGGCGCAAAAGCGGGTAGAGCGTGCCCTCGTCGATCTCGAGGCCGGCTTCCTCCAGTGCCTTCCGGAGCGTGTAGCCGTAACGCTCGGTCCGCAGCTGCGTCAGGACCGCCAGGGTCAGGCACCCTCGCCGTAGTTCCAGCCGCAGATTTTCGAAAAGGCCGGTCTCCGGCGCTTCTATACCGTGTTCCATATACTATGTGCAACACAGTATATGGCAAACAGGGTGTACGGTCAAGAGTCCGTTTTACCAGAGGCCGTCAGCTGCGAAGTTTGCGCAGCGCGAAAGCTAAACGCTGCTTGGAAGCAGTATCGTCGACATCCAGCGCATCCGTCGCTCGCGCGAGCGCTTCCCAATCGAGTTGCTCTGCCTTCACCTTGGCCAGTTTTTCGGCGATGGCTAACGCTTCAGAATCGCTCCAATGGATAAAGTGCGCAAGGCGATCGGCGATGGCATCTTCAACGCGAAGAGCCCGAACGTCACCGAACTGCGTAGGTAGAACGGCAAATTCTTCAATCGCTCGCGTGCCGATGAACGGTGTATCGGCCACGACGTCGATCGTCCATTTCGAATCGGAATGGACGTAATTTCGGCCGCTTTTCGTGTATCCAAGCGACATCAGAGCGGCATCGATCTTCTTTCTCTCAATACCACTGAGTACGGCAAGATCGATATCCATCGACGTGTATGATTCGGGCGCGTGAAGGGTCACGGCACTCCCGCCCACGATCGCGACCAACACGCCGAAGTCGCGCAATCTCGTCGCTACGATCGCAGCGACCTCTCGCATCGAACGATCGCGCGATATCATAGCGGCTTGGCTGAAGCGCGCGGCCGGCGACGGATTTCCCACATGCGCTTGTATTTTGGCCATTCGCTCATCTCTAGCAAAAGCGCGTAGAGCGCGTCTCTTACCGGAAAGCGTGGGTTGAGGACGACCAGTCGAGTGCGCCCACGTAAACGGGTCGCGACAACGCCCGCCTCTTCAAGCGAGGAAACCGCCCGGCGTACTTCTGTTACCTGGCGTCCGAGAAGCAGGGCAAGCTCTCGCGGATACGTCTCCCCCAGGCGTCCGATCGCCACGAGTGAGTCCGTCCGAGCGGGCGAGCCGAAAAGCGAGGAGTCCATGGCCTAATAATAGCACAATTTGTGCCCATATAGACACATAGATGTGCTGATACAGACACGAAAGCGAGCGGGTTCCGGCGGAGGAACAGATGCCGGAACCCGCGGGGGCGTCCATGCCCCGGCTTACTCGAAGCGCAAGGCCTCGATTGGGTTGAGACTCGCCGCTTTCTTCGCCGGATAATATCCGAAGAAGATGCCGACGAGCGCCGAGAAGGCGACCGAGAACACGACCCACGCGATTGGGATTTGCGTAGGCCACTTTGCAAGTGCGGCAACCGCGAAGGTACCGACGAATCCGCACGCGACACCGACCACGCCGCCGGCGGCCGCGAGCACCGTCGATTCGGTGAGGAACTGACGCAGGATCGTCGCGCCGCGCGCACCCACCGACATGCGCAGACCGATTTCACGCGTGCGTTCGGTAACCGAAACCATCATGATGTTCATGATGCCGATGCCGCCGACGATCAGTGAAACCGCTGCAACGCCCGCAAGCAAGAACTCCATAACGGCGCCGGTCGACGACGCTGCCGACGCGATCGATTGCAAATTTCGCACCTGGAAATCGTCGGGCTGTCCGGCAGCGATCTGATGGCGCTGTTCGAGCAATTGCGTGACTTCGGTTTGCACCGGATTGATTTCGTCGGCCGTCGTCGCGGAGACCATCAACTGGCTTACCGTCGTTTGACCCGTTATCCGTTGCATCGCCGACGTGTACGGAATCAAGATCGTGTCATCTTGATCGGTGCCGAGGCTGCTCTGTCCCAGCGGCGTGAGCGTGCCCACGACCGTAAACGGAACGCCCTTGATCAGAATCGTTTGCCCAACGGGATTTTGGCCGTTCGGGAAAAGCTCGGATACATCGGTCTGCCCGAGCACCGCAACTTTGGCCGCGTCGTTTACGTCATTTTGCGTGAAAAACGCGCCGCTCGCCATCGGCCACGAGCGAATGTACGTGTACGTCGGCGCAACGCCCGTGACGGTGGTTTGCCAGTTGTTGTCGCCGGCTACGACCTGCGTGCGAATCGTCACCGCCGGCGAGACGGCGGAAACACCCGGCAACTGCGCGATCGCCATGCCGTCGTCCGGCGTAAGTGTCGATGCGGTGCCGAAGCCACCGCGCGCGCCGGTACTCGTGACGCTGCCCGGCTGCACGACGATGAGATTCGAACCAAGCGAATTGATGCTTTGCTGCACGGAAACGCGCGCGCCGCTGCCGATCGCGACGGTTACGATCACGGCCGCGACTCCGATCACGATGCCGAGCATCGTGAGCATCGAGCGGACTTTGTTGCGCACCAGCGCTTGCAGCGCCAGGCGGAAGATACCTTTGAAGTCACTCATGCTGCACGCTCCTCGTTCATGCGATCGCTCACGACGTGTCCATCGCGGAACGTGACGATGCGCTTCGCATGCGCCGCGACGTCCGGCTCGTGCGTGACGAGCATGATCGTAATGCCCTGACGTTCGTTGAGTTCTTTGAAGATGCGCATTACGTCTTCGCTGGTCTTCGTGTCGAGCGCGCCGGTTGGCTCGTCCGCAAGGATCAGTCCGGGATTGTTCACCAGCGATCGCGCGATCGCTATGCGTTGCTGCTGACCGCCCGACATTTGATTCGGATGATGCAATGCGAGATGATCGACGCCGACGATTTCCATCATGTCGTGCGCGATCCGCGCGCGCTCTGCCGCCGGTACTCCCGCGTACACCATCGGTAGCTCGACGTTCTCGAGCGCGCTGGTGCGCGGCAGCAAATTGTACGCTTGAAAGACGAAGCCGAGACGCCGGCTGCGAATGTCGGCGCGCGCATCGGCATCCAAGTGCGAGACATCCGTGCCTTCGAAGTAATACCGGCCTGCGCTCGGATTATCGAGCAGCCCGGTGATTTGCATGAACGTCGATTTGCCCGAACCCGAGGGGCCCATGACGGCGACGAACTCGCCGGCACGGATCTCGAGATCGATGCCCGCCAGTGCGACAACCTGTCCGTCGCCGAGCGAATAGACCTTTCGCAGGCCCTCCACCCGTACGACCGGTTCCGCTACGTGTTCCACGATGTATTCCTCCATAAGCAGCGTACGGCGCGCGCTTGAGGAGGCGTGGCAAACGCGGTTAGAGACGCGTGAAAACGCGATGTTGCCGCCGCGCTAACGGAGCGCGACGGCAACAGGCTAACGTAACGAGGTTTGCTTATGGGAGACCGTGCGTTGCGCCGCGCGTTCCGGTGTTCCCCATCATGGGATTGCTGGAGCTCGCTGCTTTGTCACCCGTAGCTTGTCGAAGGTTATGTGTACCCGTGAACGCGGTGACCACGTTCTCGCCGGCTGCGAGCGTCGCGCCATTCATCGGCGTTACCGCGGCTTGCGTTGCCGTTACAAGTCCGACTTGCACCGGCACATGCTGCAGCTTGCCGTTGACTTTGACGAGCACGGAGCCGCTCTCGCCCTGCGTAACGCCGCTGCCGCTTCCGGCTGCTCCGCCCCACGGATTCGCTTGCGATGCGCCGTTCGAGTTCGGCGCGGGCACGGCGTGTATCGCGCTGAGCGGAACGACGATTGCATTCTGCGCGCTCGCTACGTCGATCGTTGCGTTCGCCGTCATGCCCGGGAGCAGCTGACCGCTGCTGTTGTCGACGTCGACGACGACGTCGTACGTAACCACGTTGTTGACGGTTTGGGGATTGATTCGCACCTGCGTGACCTTCCCGTCGAACACATGATTCGGATAGGCGAGGACCGTGAAGTCAACGTTGTCGCCTGCCTTCACACCACCGATGTCGGGCTCTCCGACGTTGATGTCGACTTCCATTTGATCGAGATTCTGTGCGATGTCGAAGAGGGTCGGCGTTTGCAGCGACGCAGCGACGGTTTGACCGATCGAGACGTCGCGCGCGACGACCGTGCCGTTCACGGGCGAGGTGATGACGGTGTTATTCAAGTTGACTTGATCTTGCTGCACCGTAGCTTGCGCGGCTTGCACCGCGGCCTGCGCTGCCTGAGCTCCCGCGTCTTGTGCCTGCGCGGTCGAGCCGTTTTGGCCGATCGTGGCCTGGCTCGCCTGCGCCTGGGCTAACGCCTGCGCGTACGCGGCTTGCGCTTGGGCAACGGCCGTTTCATCTTGCGCGACCGTTGATTGATCCGACTGTACCGTCTCCTGCGCGATGTATCCCTGGTCATACAGCAACTGATCGCGTGAGAGTTGCTCCTGCGCGAGCGTCAGTGCCGCTTGCGCTTTTGGAATCGCTGTCTTGGCTGCATTCGCAGCTGCAAGTTGGGCGTTCGCGTCGGCCTGTGCAACGGCAACGCCGGACGTCGCGCTGTTCGCGTTCGCGCCGGCCTCCGTAGCCTGCGCCTGCGCCTGTGCGAGACCGGCCTGTGCCTGGTCGAGCTGCGCTTGAATCGTGCTCGGGTCAATTCGAGCGAGCACTTCGCCTTTTGTGACCTTCGAATTGTAGTCGACGTCGAGCTGCGAGATCGTTCCCGAAACCTGCGTACCGACCGAGATGCTGTTTTGTGGATTGACCGTTCCCGAGGCGGTGACCGACTCGGTCAGCGTTTGCTGAACGACGGGTGAGGTGACGACTTGTACGGCCGACTTGCTGCGCACCACGATCGTGCCTGCGACAAGGCCCACGATTGCAATGGCGGCTAGTGTAGCCAACACCCAGCGCGGCACCTGGCCGAAGACGCGTCCGAACGACTGCCCTAGGCCCGAGAGTTCCACTTGCAGCGGTACCGATTGTGCTGACATGGTGTATTCCTCCGCTGTCAGCGTAAGCTGGGCTCCTGACGGTCGATGGTTATTTGGGTTAGTAAAGAGTGAGACCCGAACGCCGTCGGGTACTATGGCGCTATGGATAACGAACGCGAACCGCTTTCACCGTTGGAAGCAGAGTCGATGGGCCGTCAGACCGAGACGCATACCATCGGTCAGAAGATCTCCGATCAGGTCGTATACGGCGACACGGAGTCGGTTGAAAACGAAGATCAAATGGACGAACACCACGCTGACGCAGATGACATCGTATGAACATTGGCATTATCGGCGCGGGGAACATCGGCGGCGCGCTAACGCACCGCTTCACCGCAGTCGGCCACAACGTTAAGATCGCGAATGCGCACGGGCCGCAATCGCTCGCGAAGCTGGCGGCGGAAACCGGCGCAAAAGCGGTGACGGTAGAGGATGCCGTGCGCGACGTCGACCTGATCGTCGTGACGATTCCAGAAAAGAACGTCCCGAATTTGCCAAAGAATTTGTTTGCGCACGTCGGGCCAAACGTCGTCGTGGTGGATACCGGAAATTATTACCCGCGTCAGCGCGACGGGCGGATACCGGGAATCGAAGAAGCGCCGAGCGAGAGCAGCTGGGTTGCGCAAACGATCGGACACACGGTTATCAAGGCGTTTAACAACATCTACGCACAGCATCTGCTGGAGTACGGAAAGCCGAAGGGATCTCCGGGGCGC
>JASHZC010000026.1 GCA_030042755.1 Vulcanimicrobiota bacterium
GTCGTGCCGTTCATGTTGATCGAGTGCCATCGTTCGCCGTCGAAATACGTTCCGTCGCAGAGCGTTCCGGTGCAACGGTAGCTGGCGAAACGCAAGCCTTGCGATTGCGTGCGAAGATCGACGGTTACACCGTTTTGCGTGAGGTGCGAAACGGACTCTAAATGCGCGCTCCACACCGGACCGCTCCGCTCGCGCATGTGGGCGAGCAGTTCCGATAGGGAATCACGCGTCGGCGCGGTGCCGATTGTAAGCAAGCCGACCGCGAAGAGCAACGCGAGCCGCTTGGCGAAAGGCATGCTCGTGGATTTCGAGTTGATCGACGCGTATCTTCTCACCGGATCGCCGCGCAAGCCTGACGTCATCGCTACGCTGCTCCAGAACCGCAGCCCGATTCCCTCGGCGGCTGCGTTCTACGAGGGTATGCGGATGCTTGGCCCACGGACACCTGATTTGACCTTGGTTGCCTTACGCCTCGTGCTGGCCGGCAAGCGCGCCGACGACCGGCGTGTGGTGGAGTTGCGCGGGTATGCCGATAAGGCCCGCGCCGGCGGTGAGGGTTCGCAAGAGGCGCGTGAGGCGTACGCGCGTGCACTGGCTGACGGGGATTAACGCATTCGGAACGGAAACCGCACCGCGCCACGTTACGCTGATGATGAGGAACGCCGCGTTGATCGTTGCTTTCGCAGGTCTAAGCTTTGCCGTGCCGGCTTGGACCGCGCTCGCACAGACGGCTTCGCCCTCAGCCAACGTCTATCGTTCGCTCGAGTCCGGACGTCCGGTGCACGATGCCGGCGAGATTCGGGGCCGGATCGAATCGGTCGACTATCCCGGCGGGACGTTGGTCGTGAGCAGCGGTAAGACGACGCGCGTCATCGCCGTCGTGCCGAGCACGACCATCTACCGCCACGGCGAGTATTCAACGCTCGCCGACCTGCGCCGCGGGCAGAAGGTTGACATTTCGGTGTACGAAGTCGGTGGACGCCTTGTCGCTCAAACCATTCGGATTTAGCAGCGTGCAGGACGAGCTGCTTGCGCTCGCCGGTGGCGTGATCGTCACCGGTTTTCAGGGCGATTTGGACGTGCAAACCGAACGCGCGCTGAGACGTCTGCCGTTCGCCGGATACATCCTTTTTGCTCGCAACATGGAAGATGTTGCGCATGCGCACCGCGTGACCGATGCGCTGCGCGCCGGCATCGAGCCCTCGCCGATCGTTGCGATCGATCAGGAAGGCGGCCGCGTCACTCGTCTGCGCGGCGGCGTCGAGAACGTTCCGTCGATGATGGCGCTCGGCGCGGCCGGAGACGAGCAGCTCGCCCACGATGCCGGCGAGCAGATGGCGCACGACTTGCGGCGCGCAGGGTGCACGCTCGACTTCGCGCCGGTCCTCGATCTCGCGCTCGAGGCGCGCAATACGGTCATCGGCGTGCGTTCGTTCGGAACGTCGCCCGATTTGGTCGCCAGAATTGCCGGTGCGTTTGCGCGTGGGCTCATGCGCGGCGGCATCACACCGGCGTTCAAGCACTTTCCCGGCCACGGTGCTACGGAATTCGACACCCACCTGGGAGCGGCGCGCCTTGATTCCGACGAGCGCACATTGCGCGAGCGAGACATGGCGCCGTTCCGGGCATGCGCGTGGGATGACGCGACGATCATGGCCGCACACGTTGCCGTGCCCGCGCTCGATGGAGATCGCCCGGCCTCGATCTCGCGGGTGATGTTGACCGGGATCTTGCGCGACCAGTGGCACTTTGGTGGCGTGTGCTTCACGGACTGCATGCAAATGGACGCGATCGCCGCCGGCGTCGGCACGGTTCGTGGCGTCATCGAGGCGCTTGCCGCCGGCGCAGATTGCGCGCTCATCAGTCACGATCCCGATCTGGCGTACGAAGCCGCGGTGCATCTTGCAAAGGCCGTCGAAACCGGCCAGCTTTCGATCGAACGGCTGCGCGAAGCGCACGAACGCGTGATGCGTCTGCGCCGCCGCGCTAGCGCTGCCGCGGATCTGGATGCGATTGCGCCACATCCCGGCATCGGGCGACGCATCGCTCGCACCGCGGTAACGCTCGTGCGCGGAGAACCACGGGCCGATGCAACGGCCGACATCGCCGTCATCTTCGGGCAGGGCTCTCTCGCGGTTAACGCGCCCGCACTCCTCGAGCGGCGCATCGCGCCCGATGCGCCGGATGCGGCGTGCGACGAATTGCTCGCTGCCGTTCGCGCGTCCAATCGCCGGCCGGTCGTGCTTTCGTATCGCGCGCATCTCAATCCAAGCCAAGCGCGGGCGATCGGCGCGATACTCTCCGTGGCGCCGGACGCGATGGTCGTCTCGACCGGCGAGCCGTACGATCTGCCGCTCTTTACGTCCGCGCGCCACGTGCTCGCGTGTTACGGCAACGAAGAGGTCAGTCTTGCAGGGCTTGCAGACGTCATTTTCGGAGGCTCACCGGCTCAAGGCACGTTACCGATTGCACTCGCATAAGGCGCGTATCGACGAGGTACTGCGCGGCGCGCTCGGGCGGCGGTTCACCGCTGCAGCGGCGCGCGTCGAACGCGGCGGCAGGTTGGTCTACGAAGAAGCTTTTGGCACGACGCGTCTCGATGGGACGCAGCAAGCGGCGTACGTCGATACGCGCTTCGACCTGGCATCGCTGACCAAGCTATTCGTTTCAACACTTGCGTTGCGCCTGGTTGCGAGCGGGAAGATCGAACTGCACGATCCTCTGCTCGCATGGGTTCCGGAGTGGAAGAATACCGAGCATGCGCCGATCACGCTTGCGATGCTGCTCTCGCACACATCGGGCATGCATTCGGGCGCCGATTACCGCGAACTGCTCGATTGCGACGTTGCGGTGTTTGCGCTGCAGCGGCCGCTTTGCGCTCGTCCCGCATCGCGCGTCGTCTACAGCGATTTGGGATTGATTGCACTGGGTGTGATTCTCGAGCGGATCGAATCTCGCTCGCTGGCATCGCAAATCGCAGAGTTTGGGCGCGCGACGCTGTCGTTCAATCCCGGCGCGACCGAACGCGAGGCGATTCCTGCGACCGAGGATGATGGTTGGAGGGGGCGCGTACAGGGATACGTCCACGACGAAAAAGCGTATCTTATGTATGGCATCGCCGGCCACGCGGGGCTCTTCGGCACGGCCGCCGACGTTGCGAACTTGACCGAGGTTTATCTGGGCGCGATTCATCGACGGTCGCACGGTCTGTTGACGAATGACCTCGCGCGTCTCGCAGTGCAATGCGCTGCCGACGATCCCGTGCTCCGCCGCGGCCTCGGTTGGGCGCTGAAGACGACCGATGAGAATTCGTGCGGAGCGCTGTTTGGTGCCAACAGTTTCGGTCACACGGGATTCACGGGTACGTGCGTCTGGGCGGACCCGGATCGCGATCTGCAGGCCGTCTTGCTCACGAACGCCGTCTACTTCGGTCGTACGGATTCCCGCCCGCTGCGAGCGGCGTTTTACGACGCGGTCATCGAAACGTACGGAACATGATTGCGATCGGATTGATGAGCGGCACGTCGCTCGACGGCATCGACGCTGCGCTGGTTCGGATCGTTCCGAGAGGCGCGGGCTACACGGTCGAACTTCTGAACTTCGTTACGACGCCGTTTGAAGCCGATCTCGAACGGCGTTTGCGTAACGTGCTCCCGCCGAACGCGGGGACGGCTGCACAGATCGCGGACGTGCACCACCGGCTCGGATCGGCGTTTGCGCGAGCTGCACATTCGGTAGCCGGTGCCCTACGTGTGGACTACATCGCGTCGCACGGGCAAACGATTTATCACGATGGCGCAGCGCACGAAACGATGCAGGTCGGCGATGCATTCGTCATTCGCGAAGCAATGAACACCACCGTGTGTTACGATTTTCGCAGTGCCGACTGTGCGGCCGGAGGGACCGGCGCGCCACTCGTTCCGTACGTCGACGCGATCTTACTCGGCGATCCCCAGGAGGATCGCGTCGCGCTCAACATCGGCGGCATCGCGAACATGACCGCGCTGCCGCACGCCTGCACGAGCAACGACGTGCTGGCGTTCGATTCTGGACCAGGGGTGATGTTGATCGACGCGTTCGTGCGCGAGCGTAGCAATGGACGTCAGACGTATGACCTCGACGGCGCTCTGGCGAGCGCCGGAACGCCCGATCGCGCGCTCGTGAACGCGATGCTCTCGGATCCATATTTCACGATTTCATCGCCGAAATCGACCGGCCGCGAACGGTTTGGAGCGCAATTCCTCGAGTCTCATCGCGCCGCACTCGACCGTCTGTCGATGGAAGACGGCTGCGCGACGCTCACCGAACTGACGGCCGTTTCGGTCGCCGAAGCGATCGAATCGATGCGCATGTCCGCTGCGCGGGTTCTCTGTAGCGGAGGCGGAGCAGAAAACCCCGCGCTAATGCGGCGGTTGGCCGCACGGCTTCCGGCGGCGCGCGTCGAACCGATTGAAGCAGTCGGGATACGCGGCGCTGCGAAGGAAGCGATGGCGTTCGCCCTACTTGGATACGAAACGTTGCGTGAACGCGCGGCCAACGTGCCGCGCGCGACCGGCGCGTCGCGCGCGGTACCGCTCGGAGCGATCGCGCCGTTTTCATTGCGAACGCTGATGGCGGAGGTGGATGCAGAGTGTCAATCATCGTAGGCGTCGATGCGGGAGGTACCGCGATCGAATGCCTGGTCGAGCGGCCCGAGGGGCTCGTTCGCACGCGCGGCGAGGCTGCCAATGCGCGCACCGCGGGTGTGGATCTCGCCGCGGAGCGGATTGCGCAGACCGTGCGGTCGACGCTCGACGGTCCCGGGCCGGACGCGGTCGCAGTTGGAGCGGCCGGCGCCGGGGACCCTGCGGTGATGCACGCGCTCGAGCGCGCGTTGCGCGCGTATTTTCCGAACGCCGCGCTCGCGGTGTACGACGATGCGGCGATTGCGCTGCGCGCGGCAGTTCCGCGCGGCGACGGTATCGTGCTGATTGCCGGTACGGGATCGATCGCATACGCCAACGTCGGAGGCGTCGCATACCGCGCAGGCGGGTATGGATACTTGCTCGGCGACGACGGCTCCGGGTTTTCGATCGGTCGTTCGGCAATTGCGAGCGTCCTGCGCAGTTACGATGGCCGAATTCCACGCGAACCGCTCTTCGAAGCGATCGAGGCGCGCCTAGGCGCAACCGATGCGCAGTCTCTCCTGTCGAGCGTCTACAACTCGAAAGACAAGGTTGCGACGGTTGCGTCCGTAGCCCCGCTGGCGATCGAACGCGCGAGCGCGGGCGAGCGCGTCGCGACGAAAATCGTGCAAACGGCTGCGTCTGAGCTCGTCGATTTGCTCAAGGCACTCGTGCGCATGGCGCAGGCCGGTTCGAAGGAACTTCCACTCGCTCTGTATGGCGGGCTCTTTGTGGAGAATTCACTGTTGACGTTTCTCGTTGAGACGCGGCTAAGCGCCGATCTGCCGTTGCTTTCGCCGGTGAAGGCGATGCCCTCGCCGGCGCATGGTGCGCTCGAACTCGCGCGAGGGCTCTTGCAATGAGCGAATCGTTGCCTCCCACCGAGCTGCGCCAAGCACGCAGCGCTGGGCTTGATTTGCTTGAAACGCGGGAGCTCGTCGAGGTCATCGTACGCGATCAGGAGGAAGCGGTCGCCGCGGTGATTGCAAGAACGAGAGAAATTGCGCGCGCCGTCGACGGCATTGCATCGCGCCTTGCTCGCGGCGGACGACTGCATTACATCGGAGCCGGAACCAGCGGCCGATTAGGTGTCCTCGACGCATCCGAGATGCCGCCCACTTTCGGGACACCAAGGGATTTGGTGTGCGCGCACATCGCCGGAGGCGAGCGCGCGTTGCGTAACGCGATCGAGGGCGCGGAGGACGACGCGCAGGCAGGAGCCGCGGAGATGCGCGGTCACGTCGGTCCGTACGACGCGGTAATCGGGATATCGGCGAGCGGCGGCGCGCCGTATGTCGTCGCCGCCCTTGAGGTCGCCCGTGAGGCAGGCGCGCTGACCGTCGCAATTACGAGCAGCGAATCGTCGGAGCTGACGCGCGTGGCCGAGGAAGCCATCGCGCTCTCTACGGGGCCGGAAGTACTGACCGGTTCCACGCGTCTCAAAGCCGGTACCGCGCAAAAAGTGACGTTGAACGCGATCTCCACGGCAGTGATGGTGCGGCTTGGCAAGGTGTATGACAACCTAATGATCGATGTCGTCGCAACCAACGCGAAGTTGCGTGGGCGTGCGTTGCGCCTCGTTCGGACGCTAACCGGAGCCGACGAGGAGCGGGCTCAGGCAGCCCTGGCGGCGGGCGAAGGGAGCGTCAAAGTCGCCGTGGTGATGCTGGTCCGCGGCGTGGGTGCCCACGAAGCGCGGGCCCTGCTCGACGACGTTTCGACATTACGATCGCTTCTGTGAGAGTATTCGCGTGCGTGCTGGTGCTGCTCGTAACGCTTACGCAGCCGGCAATGTGCGCGCCGATCGTGTTCGTTCCGCTCGACGATCGACCGGTTACGCTGACGCTTCCGCTGATGCTTGGACAGATCGCGGGTCGCGCCGTCGTGGCTCCGCCACGCGCGCTCCTCGGGCATTTCCTGCAGCCGGGTGACCCCGACGCGATCGTCGCGTGGCTGAACGGCAAAGCGCCGGCGGCCGATTCGTACATCCTTTCGAGCGATATGCTTGCGTACGGTGGACTGAGCGCTTCGCGCGTTCCGGGCCCAAGTTATGCCGACGCGTACACGCGTCTGCGCGAGATCGACCATCTTCGCGCGCGCAACAGCAGCGCGTGGATCTCGGTGTTCGGCACCATCATGCGCCTTGCACCGACGGGAGTGCCCGCGAACGTGCAGTATTTTGCTGCGTATCCGGCGTGGACGTACGTGCAACAGTATGCCAACCTTCACGATCCATTGCAGCCGGATGAAGTCGCCGAGGCACAACGGTTGCGCGAGCTTGTGGGTGAGCCGCTCCTCGATCGGTATTTGCAAACCCGCGTGCGCGATTACGGCATCGACCGGCTCTTGATCGAGAAAACCGCGGCAGGATCCATCGACCGGCTCGTTCTCGGTCAAGACGATGCCAAGCCGTATGGCTTACACGTGCCCGAAGTACAAGCACTCCAAGCGTTCGCGGCGCCCGACGATCGCGTATCGATCGAGCCGGGGGCCGACGAACTCGGCATGGCGCTCGTTTCGCACGCGCTCGCGCGCGATGCCAAGTGGACCCCGCGCGTTGCGGTGCGCTACTCGACGCCGCAGGGCGCGCAATATCAGGATCCACTTGAATATGCGCCGATCGGAACGACAATCGATCGTTTGGTCTCACTTTGCGGCGCCGAACGCGACGACGAACATCCGGAGATCGCGCTCTACGTTCGGTTGCCGGACACCGGCCCGGCGCTCGACGACGCCTTCCTCGCCGAAATTCGCTCGGATCTCGACGCCGGACGCTCCGTCGCGATTGTCGATCTCTCATTCGAGAAGAACTACGTGCAGCAAGAGACATTCGCGCAGGCGCTCCTTTCGTCGGGGCTCGCGAGCCGCCTCGATGCGTATTCTGCATGGAATACGGACGCCAATAGCGCGGGAACCGCGTTGGCAGAAGCGATAGCAGCCGGCTCGGGACGACGCATGCATAGCTACGATGCGCTGGCGCACCGCACGTTCACGTACATTCGTTTCGTCGACGACGTAGACTACCACGTGTTCGTGCGGCCGGCGCTCAACGATTGGCTCGCGGCAAACGGCGTTACCGATCACTCGCTGTTAGCGCCGGATCTCGCCGCGCAAACGCAGGAGCGCGATCGTGAGATGCTCTGGAGCGACGCGCAAAGCACGCTCGCTCAGCTCTACCCCGACCTTCATATCGCGGCGCTATCGATCACGCTGCCGTGGCAGCGTACATTTGAAACCGACGTCGACGTTCGCCTAGCCCCGAACATTTAGCCGATCCTGTCCTGCGACTCGCGCCTGGGGCGTTTCGCTCAGGATGGCACGTGGGTTGGTTGGCAGAGCTCGATCAGGACGCCTCCGGTCGACTTGGGATGGAGAAACGCGATGAGATTTCCGTGCGCGCCCTTGCGCGGACGTTCGTCGATCAACCGCACTCCTTTGGCTTTGTATTGCGCCAGTGCGGCGGTAATGTCGGAAACGCGGTATGCGGTGTGGTGCAGTCTTGTTTCGGCATCGCCGAGGAAGCGCGCGATCGGCGACTGCGGATCGAGCGGGAGCAGAAGTTCGATGATGGAATCGCCGGCTTTCAATCCTACGGCCTCGACGCCCTGATCGGCGATCGTCTCGCGGTACACCTGGGTAAAGCCGAGCGTCTGCGTGTAGAGCGCAATCGCGGCATCGAGGTCTTTGACGACGATGGCCACGTGATCGATCGTCACGCGACGACTTCTTTCGCGCGATAGACGCCGAAGACGTCGCGTAGCACGTTGCACACCTCGCCGAGCGTTGCACCCGCATCGACCGCTTCGACGAAGTGCGGCATCAGATTTTCGGAACCGGATGCTGCACGCCGAACGCTTTCGAGACGTTCCGCGACGCGCGCGCCGTCGCGCGCAGCTCGGAATGCCAAAAGGCGCGCAACCTGTTCCCGTTCGATCGACTCGTCGATGCGCTGTAAGGGAATGGCCGCATCGTCCGTGGCCTCCTCGGCGAATTTGTTCACGCCGACCACGACACTCGTTCCCCGCTCCACGGCTTGCTGCGCGGCATAGGCGGAATCGGCAATACGCGCTTGCATCCAGCCGCTCTCGATCGCCGGGATGCTTCCGCCCAATTCGTCGACCTCGCGGATCAACGCGAGCGCGCGTGCGATCAGCTCGTTCGTGAGCGATTCCACGTAATAGGAGCCGGCGAGCGGATCGACCACGTCGGCGACGCCGGATTCGTAACCGATGATCTGCTGCGTTCGCAGCGCGACTTTGGCACTTTGTGCGGTTGGGAGCGCTAGCGCCTCATCCTTGCCGTTCGTATGGAGCGACTGCGTGCCGCCCATGACGGCCGCCAGCGCCTGCAGCGTCACGCGCACGACGTTGTTCTCGGGCTCCGCCGCGGTGAGCGTGGAGCCGCCCGTTTGCGTGTGGAAGCGCAACATCTGCGAGCGCGGATCCTTGCATCCGAATTCGTCACGCGTGATGTGCGACCAGAGATAGCGGGCAGCGCGAAACTTTGCGATCTCTTCGAAGAAGTCGTTATGCGCGTTCCAGAAGAACGAGATGCGGGGCGCGGCGACGTCGAGATCGATTCCAGCCTCGCGAGCGGCGCGAAGATAGGCTTTTGCGTTTGAGAGCGTGAATGCGATCTCTTCGAGCGCGGTCGATCCCGCTTCGCGTATATGATAACCGGAGATTGAGATCGTGTTCCATTGCGGAACTTCGCGCGCGCAGTACGACATCACGTCGGTGACGAGGCGCATCGATGGTCCGGGTGGATAAATGTACGTTCCGCGAGCGACGTACTCTTTGAGGACGTCGTTTTGAATCGTCCCACCAAGCTTGTCGAAGGCAATGCCGCGGCGACGCGCGACGGCAAGCAGCATGGCCAGCAGAATCGAGGCTGGTGCATTGATCGTCATCGACACGGTCACGCGATCCAGTGGAATTCGGTCGAGCAGCGTTTCCATATCGCCGACGGTGTCGATCGCGACGCCGACCTTTCCAACCTCTCCACGAGCGACCTTCGCATCGGAATCGTATCCGAGCTGCGTCGGGAGATCGAACGCGACCGAAAGACCCGTCGTACCGCGCTCCAGCAGATAGCGGTAGCGTTCGTTCGATTCGGCTGCCGTTGCGAAGCCGGCGTATTGTCGCATCGTCCACAGGCGCCCGCGATACATGTCTTCGCGAATGCCGCGACCATATGGGAACGCACCGGGCTCGCCGAGATCGTGCTGGGGCCCTTGGACCGCATCGTAGTGCGCCTCGATCGGGATACCGCTTGCATTGAGCTCGCGTGCCATGTTCGAGGCTTTCGTCACCGCACGCAACGGTACTTGCGCCTAGGCGATCGTAACGAGCGGCGCCTGCGCCTCAACGGTGTCGCCGGCCTTTGCGTGAACGGCGCTCGCCGTGCCCGCTCGATGTGCGCGAATCTCGTTCATCATTTTCATAGCCTCGATAATCGCGACAACCTGACCCTCGGCGACGGAATCACCCGAAGCGACCTTCATCTCGACGACGACACCATGCATCGGTGAAATCACGTCGTTGCCGCTCGCCGCCGCACTCCGTTTCTTGGAACCGATACGCGGCGCCGCCCTATTCACTCCATTCTTAGCGAGCGCTGC
>JASHZC010000254.1 GCA_030042755.1 Vulcanimicrobiota bacterium
CTCGACACTGCCGACGAGGACTCGAACAAAGGGGCGGTTCAAGTTCCGGATCCGTTCCTGAAGAACGTGTTGATGCGCGCGAGCTATCGCGCGTTCGAATTCTTGCGCGAGCAAGGCGTAACCGTTGGTTTCAAAGATCTCGGCGCCGGTGGAATCATGGGCTGTTCGGCGGAGATCACGTCGGCCGGCGGCTACGGCGCAACGATCGATCTCGATGCCGTGAACGTCGCAGTCGAAGGCATGCGCCCCGAAGTCGTGGCAGTGGGCGAGACGCAAGAGCGCCTCTTGTGGGTCGTGCCACCGAGCATAACGCCCGAACTGCTGCGCATCTACAACGAAGAGTACACGCTTCCCGAAATCGCGTATAACGCGCGCGCCGTCAAGATCGGAACCGTAACGCAAGAAAAGCGCTACATCCTGCATCATCGCGGCGAGACCGTTATGGACGTCGACATCACGTTCTTGACGGGATCGATCCGCGACGATCTGCCGTTCAATGACGTACCTGCGCCGGAAGCGACCACCGAGCGGCCTCTGGTGACGGGCGTGCAGGTCGACGAATTGATCGAGCGCGTTCTCGCGCATCCCGACGTCTGCTCGCGCGAACCACTCTACCGCCGTTACGATGCGGTCGTGCGCGGACGAACCGTCATCCCGCGAGGAGCGGCGGCCGCCGGCGTGCTCGCGCCCGTGTGGGGAAGTCCGCTCGGCGTTGCGCTCAGCGTTGCCGGAAACCCGCGGTACAGCCGCATCGACGTGCGGCTCGCGGCCGAACATGCCGTATACGAAGCGGTGCGCAACATCGTCGCAGTCGGCGCGCGGCCGATTGCACTGACCGACTGCTTGAACTTCGGCAACCCGCGTAAGGTCGATCACTATAGCGAACTGACGACGGCAATCGATGGCCTTGCGCGCGCGGCAAAGGCCTTCTCGACACCGTTCGTTTCGGGCAACGTCAGTTTGTATAACGAATCCGCCAACGGCCGCGCGATTCCCGCGTCGCCGATCGTCGCGTGCCTCGGGGCGCTCGCCGACGTTGCGCGGGTGGTGACGATGCCGCTGAAGTCTGCCGGCTCCGTCTTGTATTTGATCGGGCAGCCGCAGATGGCGCTGGGTGGTTCCGTGCTCCTCGACGTGCTCGGCCGAAGCGACGAGCATATGCCCCGCATCGATTACGAGTCGGTCTTGATGCAGCACGCGTTGATGGAGCGCGCCGCGAAAGCGCGGCTCGTACGATCGGCAAATTCGATTCGCGGCGGCGGCCTCGCGGTTGCCGTGTGCGAGATGACGTTTGGAGCGATGCAAAACGGTCGCGCGACGATCGGTGCGCAAATCGACGATTCGTGGCAGTGGGCTCAGGGAAACGCCGGCGCGTTGGAAGCGTATTTCGGCGAAGCGGGCGGCTTCGTTGTCGAAGTTGCAGCCGACGACGTTGACGCATTCGAAGCGCTGGTCAAAGGCGCGGCGTTCGTGCGCGAGATCGGCGTCACGGTCGCCAAACCGCTCATTTCGATTGGCGACGAGACGTTCGACGTACACCGATTGCGCGAGATCTGGCAGGCTCCACTCGAGGAGATTTATCCGTGAGCCGGCGCATCGCGGTGCTGGTGTTTCCGGGTACGAATTCGGAAGACGAAACGGTGAGATTGTTGCGCGACTGCGGTGGTGATGCGCATCTGGTGCATTGGAGCAGCGCGTCGCAGTTACCCGCGTTCGATGCCTACGTGCTTCCCGGCGGTTTCGCATACGAAGATCGCATCCGCGCGGGCGCAATTGCCGCGCACGATGCTATGATGGATCACGTCATCGCCGGTGCAGCGAACGGAAAGCTCGTTCTGGGCATTTGTAACGGCGCGCAGATCGTGCTCGAAGCAGGGCTGGTTCCGGGAACGGGAGCGATCCGCCGTCCGACCGCCGCGTTCACGCGCAACGGACCAGTACCGCATTTCGTCTGTAGGCACGTGCACGTTAAGCTCAGCGTCGAGCCGTCACGCAGTCCGATTACTGCCGCGCTGCAACGCGACGCGGTCATTCCCGCCTGGACCGCCAACGGAGAAGGGCGCTTGGCCGCGCACGCCGATCGTCTTGCCGAACTACAAGACGGCGATCACATCGCGTTTCTCTATTCGCACGCGGACGGGAGCGTCGACGACTCGGCGATACCGAATCAATCGGCGCTCGGCGTTGCGGGCTTGGTCAATCGAGCGGGTAACGTGCTTGCCCTCATGCCGCACCCAGAACGCGACGCGTGGGCGTTCAATCATCCCGACAAGCGGCACGCCGAAGATATCCTGGCGCCATCAGGTGGCGCGGAATTTTTCCGAAGTTTCGTTGCCGCGGTGAATCACGTATGAGCCGCCGCGCGGTTGCGATCGGACTCAAAATCCCCGATAACGCGGCATATACGGCGCTGGTAACGCTGCGGCGATTGGGCGTTCACGTCGATCGCGTGGAGCGCAGTCAAATCGTGTGCTTCGAGAACGCACCGGATGGGGCAACGCTTGCGAGGCAGGTCGAACGCGACGAATCGCTTTACAATCCGAATAAGCATCGTGTTACCGTGCTGGACGACGATTCGCCACGCTCGGGCGAAGTCTGGATCGTTCAGGACGATCCCGACCGGCCCATCGCTTGGCGGCTCTACGTCGCGCCGGGAACCGCGGCAAACCGGGACGTGCTATCGATTGCCTGCGAGCGCCTGCTCTGCAATCCGGCCATTGAAAGGGCAATTTTTCCAGGATGGATCGACCGTACACGATCGCGACGCTCGGCTCGCATTCCGCGCTGCAGATTCTCAAGGGCGCGCACGACGAGGGATTCCATTCGCTTGCGGTCGCGACGCGTGAGACCGAACGCCTCTATCGATCGTTCAAGTTCGTCGACGAAGTGATCGCCGTCGATAGCTATTCGGAATTTCCCCACTTGATGGAAGAACTGCAGCGGCGCAAGGTCATTATCGTTCCGCACGGCTCGTTCGTCGCGTACCTTTCATTGGAAGAGCACAAGCGAATGACCGTGCCATATTTTGGCAATAAGGCGGTGCTCGATTGGGAGGCGAGCCGTGAACTGCAGCGCGAGTGGCTTACACGGGCCGGAATCTTGATGCCGCGGCAGTTCAAGACCGGCGCCGAGATCGATCGTCCCGTTATCGTCAAGCTCTACGGCGCGGGCGGCGGCAAGGGCTACATGTTCATCCGCGACGCCCACGATTTCGAGAAACGATCCAAGGAGCTCAAAAAGGCCTACACGATCCAGGAATACATCATTGGCGTTCCACTTTACATCCATTATTTCTATTCGCCATTGGAAGACCGGCTCGAGATCATGTCGATGGACCGGCGTTACGAAACCAATGTGGACTCGCTGGGGCGCATTCCGGCGGCCGCACAAGAAGGTATGGACGTAAGTCCGTCTTACGTCGTAGTAGGCAACCAGCCCGTGAGTTTGCGTGAGTCGATGCTCGCCGAAGCGTTACGAATGGGCGATAACGTGGTACGAGTCAGCAAGGAAATTTGCGGGCCCAAAGGGCTCTTCGGCGCATTCTGTATCGAGACCATCATTACGCCCGATATGCAATTCTACGTGATGGAGATCTCGGCGCGGATCGTCGCGGGAACGAATTTGTTCATCGACGGCTCACCCTACTCGTATCTCAACTATTCCGAACCGATGTCGACCGGCCGTCGCATCGCCCGCGAAATCAAGAACGCACTCTTGACCAACAATCTTCGTTTTGTATTGGATGATAGCTCGGTTATTTAAACTGTCCCTTGCGACGCTGGCGGTGACGGCGGTCATCGCGGGGACCGCGCTCCCCGCACGAGCCACCCTCGAGGCCGATCCGCAAGTGCTCTACCAGCAGATGCAGGCGGCATTCAGTAAAGCGCAGGCGGCGGGCTGGGATTTCCTGGATCAAGAGATTTATCTATCGACGATCTTCAACGCGGGGCGCGCCTATTCGCTGCAGCGACCGGACGACCCGCAATACCGCCAATTGGAAACGATGACCGTGCAAATCGGCACGGGCCTGCATTATAATCCGCTGACCAATCACGACGCCGCGGTGTGGTACGTGCGCGAAGC
>JASHZC010000255.1 GCA_030042755.1 Vulcanimicrobiota bacterium
TGGACCTGGCTCGTGTTTGCGACGGCGGCTCAGCTCGTCTACATTGCGTCAACCTATAAATTGCGAACTGATGCAGCCGACGAAAAGGCGGTAGTGCGAGGACCCGTGGTTTACGCCTCGGCTCCTCGCGCCGCTCTCTCGAGCTCGCATTTCGCCAATGAATAAGCTACGCGTAGGGCTTCTTGTTTCTTTTGCTCTCGCTTCGACCTTTGGCCAATTTTCGCGCCCACTGAGCGCTTCCGGCACGGTATCAACATTCCTTGGCTGCCCTTTTCCAAGTGGCGACGTGTGGCAGACACCCATAACATCGGTGCGAGTTGTTGCGGACTCCGATCAGATGATTCAAGCCACGTACGACGCGACTGCGTTAATCGGGCGTCGTCAAGGGTTCAATGTGTGGACGCCGGCGGCCGAAAACATAAACGTCGCGACGAACGCGACACCGCTCGTAAGTGTGGTAGGGACAGTGCCTTATCACACGCCGTATTCAAGAGTTCCCTGGTTGTCCAGTTACTCTATTGAGGCGGGGAGCGACGCACACGCTTTAGTGCTGAACACCCAGACGTGTCAATATTACGAGGGATATGCGACGACGTATTCGGGCGGCGAACTTCACGAGTACAACGGAGCGCACTGGGATCTTACCCAGCCCTTCATGCGGCCATATGTAAACCCGGGTTCGACGGCGTCGGGGATTCCGATCGGATTCGTGGCCGTGCGCCCGGAAGAACTGAGAGCCGGCGTCATCGAGCACGCTTTGGGTTGGGATGCTGTGGCAAATACTACTGCATCGCACACTTGCGTGAGCCCAGCGGCCGACGTTCGTTGTGGCGACGGCTTACCGTACAAAGGCCCGCCTGCAGACGCACCTTATGCGGTGCCGTACGGGGCGCACATTCGGCTTAAAGCAAGCGTCAACACGGCTGGTTGGCCGCGTGAGGCGGGTATTGTCGCGACTGCGCTGAAGACCTACGGCGCGTATTTGTATGACACCGGGTGCTGCAACGCAATTCCGTTCGCGAACGACTCTTACGGAACCCCAACTTGGACCCCAGCTGACGAAGCGGCGCTGAACACACTGACAATTCGTGATTTCGACGTCGTAACAGCTCCCTAAAAGGACCCAGCCCGCCGGCGGCGGTCAAGTCATACACTGACCCCACAATCAAGAGGATCGATGGCTCAGCGAATTTCCACCTGGGTAGGTTCAGTGCGCCCTTTGTTGTTTGCTACAGTGTGTCTTGAGGTTTGCGCGCTCGCCGCGTGCGGCGGCGGTGCACCTGGGACGATGACGACGAAAAGTGTACCCGCCCCTCTCTCCGCCGCGGCTCCGACAACGGCCCCCACTTCAACCGCGGTTCCGACAGCGGGGCCTACTTCAGCATCGATCACAGCAAACGGCGATTTTCTAGGATGCCCGTATCCGAGTGGAAACGTATGGCAGACGAACATCGCTTCGGCGCCACTCGCCACCAACTCAGCCCAGATGATCGAAGCAACGTACGAGGGGATCGTTTCTGTCGGGGAGGCCCAGAATTTCAACGTATGGACCCCCGCTTCAGAGAAGATCAACGCGGCAACGAATGCAACGCCACTAGTAACGGTGGTTGGTACCGTGTCGTACCACACGCCTTATTCGCCGGTTCCTTGGATGTCGAGTTTCTACATCGAGCCAGGAGGCGACGAGCATTCGATGGTTTTGAATACGCAGAGCTGTCACTACTACGAAGGGTACGACACGAGCTACGGCGGAGGTAGGCTCCACGAATACAACGGTGCCTTGTGGAGTCTCACTCAGCCGTTCTCTCGTCCGCCTACGAATCCGGGATCAACCGCATCCGGCATTCCGATCGGTCTGCTTTCCGTTCGACCTGAGGAACTCACGGCAGGCGTAATTCAACACGCGCTTGGCTGGGACGCTGTGGCAAACACGGCCGCCGACGGCGTGTGCGTAAGCCCGGCTGCCGCAACGGGCTGTAGCGATGGCATACCGTACGACGGGCCAGCCGCGGACGCACCATATGCCATACCCTACGGCGCGCACATTCGACTGAAGGCAAGCGTCAACACTTCGGGTTGGCCGCGCGAAGCCCAGATCGTTGCAGCAGCGCTGAAAACGTATGGCGCCTATCTGTACGACACTGGCTGCTGTAACAACATCCCCTTTATCAACGATTCCTATGGAGCGCCGACATGGACGTCGGACGACGAGGCGGCATTCAGTACTGTCACGATTCAAGACTTCGACGTCGTCCAAGCGCCGTAAGTGGAGTCCACCACCTGCGGTCAAGGTTGTTCCAGCTGAGCGCGCACGAGCCTAGTCTGAAAAAGACTTGCCTGCACGCAATTGAGGGAATAGCCGAAGCCAATCATCAGTGTAAACATGGTCGGCAACATGTATCGCGGCTCTAAATGCGTTAACACATGCACGAAAATTGTGTAAATGTGTGGAGCCATTAGAAGGGCTACAAGCGCCCATCGCCGACGCTCCGCCCAGAGCATGTAGACGGAACAAAGAAGAAAGAATGCGCTGATACCGGCAAAGATCAACGCATCGCTATAGGCAAATGCGAAATATCGAGGGTTCCTCAATAAGGCTTGATAGCGGTCCGTGCCCGACGCGCGCTGTTCTGAAAACGATTGTGTCTTCAGCGGATTATCGAAGCCGAACTGATAGGCCGGAGCCAGCGCGAGGGGCAGCCGTTTGGCTGCGGCAGCGCAGAATGCCAAAGGTTTTGCGCGAACGTCTCTTAGGAAGACTTGAGTAAAATAGTGGCTCGCGCCCGGAGTCCAAGCGCTTCTGAAGCCGTGTTCCTCTGCTTCCTTATCTCGATCGGAATCTAAGCCACCGATTCCCCAAGGGTTGTTGAACTCGCCGAGCCCGTCCATAAGGGTCCCGCCGGTGGATGACGACGTGAAGATCATCTTATCGAACTGCTGATAGTTCCTAAATGCCCAAGGTAACAGCGTCGCAAAGGTGAGCACCAGGATGACAAGCGCAGCGCTGGCACCCTTCCAGAAATTTCGGAAATACAGCCAAAGAAACGGCAACAAACCGGCGCCGAATAGATCGTAATCTGGCCGCAGATATCCGCCAAGACCAAAGAGGACGCCGGCTGCTGCAAACCAGAGGTACGATTTCGGCTGATGCGCGCGTACGCCGTGCAGAACGCACGCAAAGCCGGCGATCACGTAAAATGACACGAAGCCATCGGGAAGGAGAGCGGCCGTAGCCGCGTACGCCTGTGGCAGGAAGAACGCGTAGGTGAGGGCAGCTGCGGTCGCGACCGACTCTGACCACGCAGCTCTTACCAAGAGGAAGAGAATAACGGCGGCGGCGGTGTCGAGCAAGGCTCCCAACACCATTACCGGAACGCGCGCATCTCCCCGTGAAAGGCGATTCATCGCGGCGACAAGCAAAGACATCCCCGGCGGATGCAGGGCCTCTGGATAAAGTCCTGCGGGTCGTGGCCCAGCAGACTGTGGAGTGGCTGCCTTGATTTTTCCCCTCTGAATCCGCACGCTCAACTCGTTCAGTTTCAGGTACGCTTGAGTGGGTTCCGCAGCCACGTACCCCCAGCCAGCGGCGATCGCATATCCTTCGTTGAAATATGACTGGCTCAATTTGCTCTGCGGCGTGAAATACTCGCCCGAGAGAGACCACAGAATCATCGAGAGCCGCACGATGAGCGCAACCAGTGCGATCAGTAGCAATCGCTGCCGCATCACATCAAGACTTCTTCGCAAGTAGACGTACTGTTGCGCCATAAAATTGCTGCGTGGACAATACGCGATAGTGCGTTGCGAGATACTGGTCCACAAAATCGCATCCAAAATCGATGTTCGCAGAATTGCATTCGCCGGCGGTGATGAACCAAAGCGTTCGCGTCGCCGGCATCACGTGGCTCATTTGCTTCACGCTGCGTATTACGAAGCTGCTGACGTCATAATCCGAGAAATTCACCGCGGTGGGTATCGGAACAATGCGGTTGGGTCCGCGGTAATAATAACTTAATGGCAGGGCATTTTCTGCCTCAAATACTACGATCGGCTGCCCCGGCGCTTCATGGCCACGCAGATAGGCGTTTACGCGAATCCAGTCACCGCGTTTCGCAAGTGAGTAGTACGTGGTGCCCAACGTAAAGATCGAAATCGCGACGCTTGCGCAGGCCCAGATGAGTACGGCGCGCGCGCGCGCCGGATCGCGTACGTAGGTGAACAGCGAGAACATGGACAGAACGATCGGAAGAAATAGCGGAGCGAGATGCCGATCGAGGACGTGAATATGCTCCGTGTAGAGCGCCAGAGACATGAGCACCGCGCCCCCCGCCGTCATGACTAGGAGCAGCGAATCGCCGTACCGCGTTAGATGCGGCCTAAGCGCCGTAAGCGCGGCGATGGTGACGAAAGCCAGTACCCAGATGGCCAGCACGGGTCTACCGAACGTGTGGATCGGGATGACATAATGCCCGAGAATATCGAGGATCGTTCCTGTGGCCGCAAGAGGTGAGTCTGGTGCCGCGAATGCCCCTTGAAAGTTTGCCATCTGGCTGGGAAGTTGGACGGCGATCGGCAAAAATAAGAGCAGAGCGAAGACCGAAGCGACTAAGTAGCGAGGTATGCGCGAACGGGCAAAGACAACAAGTGCTATCGCTTGCCCAGCTACGAGGAAGCCGAGATAGTATTGCGTGTATAGAGCGATCGCCGTGAAGAACGCGTACAACAGCGTTGCCCTCCACGGGTGCGGGGCGTCCTCGCTGATAAACGCATCATAGAAGAAAATCAAAAGTAGCGCCGATAGTAGGATAATCATTGCATAAACGCGTGCATCGACCGCTGCCCAGATCGTCCACGGATTCAGCGCTATTGCTAATGTAACCAGCCCAGGATTGATGCGTGGAAGGTAGCGTTCCGCTAGACGCGGCACAAGGGCGAGACTGATCGTAACGCAAAGTACCGAGAATAGTCGCGCAAAGAAGAGTGAGCCATCAATGTGCCGCCATAGGTTTAGTAGGACGAAATAGAGCGGCGCGTTTTGCTCGAATCGCAGGGCTTGAGTGTAAGCGTAGGACAGACTTCCGGCCGTGGTGTGAAGTGTGTACGCTTCATCCTGCCAAATATTCAAAACCGCGGCCAGTATGAGACCGATGGTCGCGTTGATGGTAATTGCGATCGTTGCCAGCGTAGGTGAGCGCAATGTGCGCAGGGCGTCGCCGATGATCGGTCGGAGCGCCTGCCTAAGCGCGCCGTTCATGCCGTCGCGAGCAAGCCAAAGGGATCTGGGTAGCGTTGACCGCGCAGGCGTGCTAACAACCACTGCGAGATGCGGCCTGAGGCGAAGCCGTCGCCGTACGGATTAGCCGCACGTGCCATGCGCGAGAATTTCTTCTCGTCGGTGAGCAAACTCCGCGCGCCTTCGATAATGCGCGCGCTACTTGGTCCAACCAACTCGAGTGTTCCGGCTTGGAGCCCCTCCGGTCTTTCGGTCTCGTCGCGCATTACGAGGACCGGCTTACCAAGACACGGCGCTTCTTCCTGGAGGCCACCCGAATCGGTAAGCACGAACGTGCAATTCTTTATTGCAGCTACCATATGTGCGTAGCCAACTGGCTCCACCAGCACGACTCCCGGAACGCCGTCGAGAATTTCGTGCGCGACTGGTAGTACGCGCGGTGAGGGGTGAACCGGCCAATAAATTTGGGGCCGACCCGGCAGCGAGGTGATTTCTCGCAGCGCGCTGCAAATGTCGCGCATGTAACCGTGATTTTCGCGCCGATGTGCGGTTACGACGATGACCGGTCGGCTTGGGTCGATTTCGTTCCAGCGCGGCGGGTCCGGGAGCTGCGGATTTTCGGCGGCATCGAGGAAGGCGTCGATGACGGTGTTGCCCGTAACGATGATGGAATTCGGATCGATGTATTCGCGTATCAGATGTTCGCGCGCGAGCGAGGTCGGAGCAAAGTGGAACGACGCGATGCGGCCCGTAATGCGACGATTCATCTCTTCCGGGAACGGAAGAAATGGATCGTTGGTGCGTAAGCCTGCCTCAACGTGCCCGACGGGAATCTGCTGATAGAAGGAGGAGAGAGCCGAAGCAGTGCTCGTTGTCGTGTCGCCGTGAACCAGCACGACGTCCGGCCTAGCGTCCCGCAGTACGGCCTCCATGCCGGTAAGCACTCGAGTCGTGATTTGAGTCAACGTCTGATCCGGCGTCATGATGTCCAGATCGTAGTCCGGTTGAATGTCGAACAGACGCAGCAAGTCGTCGAGCATATGACGATGCTGCGCGGTAACGCAAACGATAGGCTCGATCTCTCGACGACGCTCGAGAGCACGCACGACGGGCGCCATCTTTATCGCATCGGGACGGGTCCCAAAAACGATCATGGCGCGAAGAGGATCGCTCATATACTCAGCTTGCCGTACCCCCGGACCCGCCGTAAACTGCCGAAAGGCCGTGCGAGGCTAGGACTAGTGGACCGGACGCCGCCGTTTCTGAGAGCTTGACGACCCTGACACGCTCCAGGCACTGATTACGCCGCCGGAGCTGCTCACGTACACGACGCCGTTGGACACGATCGTACCGACCGTTCCGTCACCGGTTAGTGAGGTGCTCCAGAGCTGTGCGCCGCTCTGTGCGTTGAAGGCGTATTCCGTTTCGCCCGTATAGTTGCTGACGTAGACGACTCCGTTTGCGATAGTGATCGGCGATCGTGGCGTTTCACCGGATGCAGTCGCACCGTCGGGCCCGAACTGCGCGTTCCAAACGGGCGTCGGGTTCAGCGTACACGTCGTCGAGTTGATACTAAACGCCGCAAGCCCCGGCTCGTACGTCACATTGTTCGCCGCATTCGCATAGGTTGCCGGTATGCCGACGTATACGTAGTTCGTGACCGGATCGTACGCAGGCATGCCTTGGAAATTGCCCTTGTCGGTCGAGGACGTCATCTGTATGAATTGCACGGGACCGCTTGATATCGACGACCGATCGTAGAGTTCGAACATGCCGGATTTGTTTTGGGCGGCCAAAAGTGCCGGACAACCAGAAGGCTGGAAGAGAAGCGGCGTCGCGCCGAAGTCGAAGTCGTTGTCTCCGGTAACGCTGGGAATGTTCGGCGGGTAGTTGTTTGCAATCACAGACGACAACGTTGGCGTTAGCTCCACGATCTGCTCGGCGTCGCCGGTGTTTTGTGCGATGCCGGTCGACGTATCGGCATTGCCGGTCGCGATGTACACGTCGTTGGTCGACGGATCGATCGACGCTCCGCCGGGTCCCCAGATTCCACCGCCGCTTCCGCCTTGCGACGAACTCGCGCTAACCGGATAAAATGTTCCGACGGTCGCGCGCGTACTTGTGTTGATTGCAACAAGCCGCCCATACCAAGGCGAGAGGTCGCATGTCGACGAGGTCACCACGTAGAGGTATCCGTTGGCTGGGTTGTACGTGAAACCACCGTGCATGAAGTTGTGGTCGCCGGTATAATCCGCTATCGATGATATGGGCCAGCCG
>JASHZC010000256.1 GCA_030042755.1 Vulcanimicrobiota bacterium
GACGGCATCCTCTGGAACACTCACGCGTACCTTCCGCTCTTTCAACGACGCAGAATTCTCGTGTACAATGACGACTTGCGCAATTACGATCCCAATCCGACGTCGACACCCTGGTGGAATGCCTGGCAATGGGATATCTAGGCCCAACGTGTCACCCGAAGCCCGTCGAAGGGTGCCGAAAGGACAATTATGGTGACGGACATTCGTAAGCTCCTGCCCTTTACCGGATACTACT
Organism: Vulcanimicrobiota bacterium; assembly: GCA_030042755.1. The sequence continues at coordinate 236 of JASHZC010000256.1, forward strand.
CAATGAACGTGGCCCCGGGCGCATTCCTCTCAATTGACACGGTAGAAGAGCGCTCTACTTCGGGAGACACGACAACAATCTCGATCAACGTTTCGATGGACGGAAGGTCGTGCACCGCCTATTCATTCAGCGATGGAGCCAGCTTTGATGGCTCTCGACTCGATATTCCCGGACGTCTTTCTCTTGACTTCACCAGACACTATAGGGACGGTCGCCTGGCGGCGTTTGAGGGAACGATTGGAAGCGTAAGCGTGGCTGGGGATACGTATTTCAATCAAGTCCCGCTCTCAGCGTTTGCTGGCGACTACTTCGACGTTGCGACGTCGAGAAAAGCATTGTCGATCGCGGACAATTTAGAAATCTTCTTCGATTTTGCGCTATTCACGAACGCGCCCGGAGATTTGCGGAAAGTGGATGGCTACAGCTATCTGCCGGCGATGTTCGTCCTCACTTTTGCCGGAGCGACGACACCACAACCGGGTGCGTTTACGTTGATGCTCGGAACGGCAGGCAACAAGGGACTGGCATGCAGCATCCAAGGCGGTGGCATCCCAAAGCTCGCGGTATCGATCTTACCGCATTCTACCGATTGAAGTCTGACGGTTTCAAATCGTCGAGGAATTTTTTGAAACGCGACATCTCGGAATCGTCGACGGGTTTTTTGTCCGGCGAAGATTCTTCGAGAGCAATCTTGTCGGTCACGTAGATCGGCGAGTTCATGCGCAGAGCAAGCGCTATTCCATCGGACGGCCTCGCGTCGATCTCTTGCAGCTCGCCATCCGTGCGCAAGACCAGTTTCGCGTAGAACGTCGAGTCTTTGATGTCGTGGATGATTACTTGCTCGAGTGAGGTGTCGAGGGACTCGAGGATGGTGCGCATCAGGTCATGCGAAAGCGGGCGCGGTACGGGCGAGCCTTCGAGCGCCAGTGCGATTGCCGTCGCCTCAAACGGGCCGATGAGAATCGGCAGGTAGTGCGAGCCATCCATATCTTTAAGGATCACCACGGGGTCGTGGGTGAGCAGGTCGATCCCGAGCTTGTCGACCTTCATCTGGCGCATTTTATGGTATCCGACAACCCCGCGCGATTCTCTTGCTCCGGCAAGGGTGAGGGCGCTGTCCGCACGAACGCATGGCCCCGCACATGGCGTTATCCTGCGGTATCGTCGGCTTGCCCAACGTCGGCAAGTCGACCATCTTTAATGCCCTCACCCGGTCGGCGCAAGCTTTGGCGGCGAATTATCCATTTGCGACGATCGAACCAAATGTCGGAGAAGTCGCAGTTCCGGACGATCGCTTAGGGGTACTGCAGAAACTCGTGAGCGCGGAGCGAATCGTTCCCGCAACCGTCCGCTTTGTCGATATCGCCGGTCTCGTGCGGGGCGCGTCCAGCGGACAGGGATTAGGTAACGCGTTCCTCAGTCACATTCGCGAAACTGACGCAATTGCTATGGTAGTGCGTTGTTTCGAAGACGACAATGTTACGCATGTCGAGGGCAGTCCCGATCCGCAGCGCGATATCGAAATCATTTCGATCGAACTCGCGCTCGCGGATCTCGCTACCATGCAAAAGCGACTCGACAAGCTCGAACGGGAAGCGCGCGCGAATCCAAAGATGCGCGGTGCGCTTGACGCGGCCAAGAACCTCATCTCTGCGCTCGAAACGGGGAAACCGGCCCGTAACTTCGAGCCGGATAGCGCCGAACTTGCAATCGCGCGCGAATCGTTCTTGCTTACGGCCAAGCCGCTGCTCTACGTGGCCAACGTCGACGAGTCGCAAATCGGTAATCCCGGCCCGCTTGTCTCGGCGGTGCAAGCGGTGGCAATATCGGATCGCAGTCCGGTCGTAGTGTTGTGTGGAAAGATCGAATCCGAACTCGCCGGTCTTACGGACGAAGAAGCGCGCGAGTTCTGTGCAGCGCTTGGTATCGAACGTAGCGGGCTCGACGAAATGGCGCTGAGCGCCTACGACTTGCTTGGGCTCATGACGTTTTTGACCGCGGGCGAGAAAGAAGTGCGAGCCTGGACCATTGCTAAGGGTACGCGGGCGCCGCAAGCTGCAGGAAAGATTCACACCGACATCGAGCGCGGCTTTATTCGTGCGGAGATCGTGTCGTACGACGACTATGTCGAATACAAGACGATGGACGCGCTGCGAAATGCGGGGAAAGTACGGAGCGAAGGCAAGGATTACGTGATGCAGGAGGGTGACGTCGTCAATTTTCGCTTTAATGTATAGCGGAATAGCCTTAATCTTCAGGCTGCTTGGCATGCCCAGCGATATAAGTCTCAAGGGAGTTTTACACGATTTCCCGTAGGCTTCCGTGTGAAAAATTCTGTGACCACTGCTGTGCGGGAAGTCTCTGTTTTTGGTGATGGCATCGCGTATTTCAACGAGGCCGCCGACCTTCTCGAACTAGATTCCGGAATGCGAAGAATTCTCACGCATCCTTCGCGACAAATCATCTTTTCGATCCCCTTTCAACGCGATAGCGGGGAATTCGAAGTCTACACCGGCTATCGCGTTCAGTATAATTTCGCGCGCGGTCCCGCAAAGGGCGGTATCCGGTATCATCCGGGAGTAACGCTCGACGAGGTGACCGCGCTGGCATTTTGGATGACCTGGAAGTGCGCCGTAGTTGATCTTCCATTCGGCGGTGCAAAGGGCGGCGTCACCTGCGATCCGTCTATGCTCTCGATGAACGAGCTCGAGCGCATCACCCGCCGCTACGCAGCCGAGCTTGTCGAGATCGTCGGACCCGATAAAGATGTGCCTGCCCCAGACGTCAATACGACGCCGCAGGTCATGGCGTGGTTCATGGATACGTACTCGATGCACGTTCGGCAAAACGTGCCGGGCGTGGTGACCGGGAAACCGCTTGAGATCGGCGGATCGCGCGGGCGCGTTGAGGCAACCGGGCGCGGCGTTACGATCTGCGCGCTCGACGAAATGAAACAACTGGGGCTGGCGCCTTCGCACACGCGCGTCGTCGTGCAAGGTTTCGGCAACGTAGGCTTATACGCCGCGAAACTCTTCGACGAACGCGGATGCAGGATCGTCGGAATTTCCGACGTCACGGGTGCGTTCCACAATCCCGAGGGGATCGACATTTCACTAGCGATCGATCACGCGACAAAACATCGCAGTCTCGAGGGCTTTAAAGGCGGCGATCGCATTACCAACGCCGAGCTGCTTACGCTCGACTGCGATGTGCTCGTGCCGGCCGCCCTCGAAAAGGTGTTTACGGTCGAGAACGCGTCGAAGGTGAAGGCGAAGCTGATCGTCGAGGGCGCAAACGGGCCAACGACGCCGGAAGCCGATCATATCTTCAAGCAGCGAGGAATCGTCGTGATTCCCGATATCATGGCCAATGCGGGCGGCGTAACCGTTTCGTACTTCGAATGGGCTCAAGACCGCATGGGATTTTTTTGGAAGGAATCGGAAGTCAACGAGCGGCTCGAAGACATCTTGCTCGCGAACCTCGGCGAATTGCGAGCGATCAAGAACGCGCGCAATTCGAGTTTCCGCACCGCGGCTTACGCGCTGGCGATCGATCGCGTGGTCAAAGCGCTAAAGCTGCGCGGGCTATACGCATAAAAAAAGCCCCGGCCGGCGGCCGGGGCTTTTTGCTTGCTGCTACGGCAGCGGGAATGGCGACTCGGGATTGATCGCTTTGATCACAAATGGATCGTACGGATCGGTCGATAGGATTTGTCCGATCTGCGTCGCGCTCAGCGGCGGGATCGTCATCCCAAAAGACGTGTCCGCCGTCGCGATGAACTCGTTGGCGATCACGGCGTAGCCCAAATTCGACGGATGCAATCCGTCCCAGCTCACGAGGCCGCCGCCGAACTGCAACGTTACGGTCCCTACTCCGGGAATTGCGATGCCGCTCGTCGACGCTTGCGTGAAGAACGTAGTGATCGGAACGAGTGCGACGTTGCTACCGGACGACGTCGCGACCTTGTCGATCGCCTGATTGTAGGCTGCGTTGAGCGCTTGCACCTGAGCCGCAAAAGCCGGCGTGAGGTATGCGCTGCCAAGACCGCTGCCCTTTGTCGTGGGATCGAGGTCGATTGCTGCGAAGTCGGGGCTTGCCGGATTTGCCTGAATCAACGGCACGGCTTGTTCCACCGTTGCGAGGAATCCGCTCTCTGTGAGATATCCGCCGCTCGTCACGCCGAATTGCGTGCCGAGATCGGCTACGATTGCGTCGCCGTACTCCAGCGCCGTTGTCTCTGGAATTGCGCCTCCAGATTCCACGACGAGCAGCGTCGCAATGTCTCCGGCAAGGTATGGCTGTGCGAAGAACTGCGGCACCGAGCGACCCGTGGTCGGAAGAAGCGTCGGCAAATCTGCAACGAGTACTTTCGATCCCGTAGCGGTTAGTGATTTGACGATCTTGGTGAGGTCGGTCGCAAGCTGCTGCGGCGTATCGCTCGCGGGAGCGGTGCCCGCCGAGAAGATGTATTTGAGCATATCGTTTGCGCCGAGCCACACGGTGGTGAGTTTCGGTTTCATCCCAACGGCGACGTTGAGCATCGTCGAGTTGGTTCCGTACGCGGCTTTGTATGCGCCGAGGACCGGGAGGAAGAGCTGATTCTCGCTCTCGACGAGCGATTGCAGGCCGCCCGACGTCGGATCGCCTTTGATCGTTGCATAGCCGCAACCGGAAGACGTCTGCGTCGGTGGCCCCTCGTACGGGCCGGTCATCGCCACAGCTTCGTGCATGGTGATGCCGGGAACGCCGAGGTCCGCGATTCCGATCGACGGGCTTAGGCGCGTAGCTTGCCAACCCGTCGACGAGAAGGCCTCGGTGTTGAACGTCGAGCAACCCGACTGCGTGTCCGCTAGAAGCGTGGTCGCATTCAACACGATCTGCGTACCCAGGCCGGGTGCGCCGATCAGCGGCAATACGGCTAGCGACGCATTGGTCGTGGAATACGACGTGTGGTTGCACGTGGCGCCGGTTGAAGTGAGGCAGTCGTACATGATCGCCCACCAGCCGTTACCCTGACCCGGATAGACGGCATTGTTTGGATACGCCGATTCGCTGCTCGTCGTAGCGACGCCGAGCAGTGCGTCTGACTGCTCGCCTGCGGTAAGGCTGTCGCCCACGCCGATCAGAAGCGGCCCGCCAGCCGGTGTCGGCGCGACTGCGGGAGTCGTGTGCGGAGGTGTTGTGCTGCTACCGCCGCATGCTGCGAGCGCGCTTAGCGCAAGAATCGCGAGTGTACGCGTTACGTGTTTGTTCATCATGGTATGCGCTATCCTTAGATCGGTAGAACGACGGGCGAGCCGACGCCGAACTGCAGTTGAAGTTGCGTGGCTTTTAGGCCCCCGACCGCGGGTACGGTGTTTGCACTACACGGCAGCGCGTAGCACTGGAGGTACTTCACGCCGTAGGGGCTGTAATTCGTCGGCCCACCGCTGTTGAGCACGGCCTGGACGAATCCGTACTTGCCGACGCGCTGCGTAGCGCCGAGGAAGTACGCCGCCAAGTGCTCCGGATATGGATCGGTCGGGAGATAGTCACGCGAGCTCTGCGGCTCAACGAAGAGGCGCAGGTTCTTGTTGACGTTGTATTCGAGGTAGAGAACCTGGTAGAGCTGCGCAGTGTTTGTCTGATTGACACCATTGACGTGCGTCAGCCACGTCGGCGCGACCGTGAAGGTTCCAAACATGCGCGGCGTTTTGAGAAATGGAAGCGTTACCGCAACCGAGTTGTATTGCGCACTGCGCGTTGCGATGTCGGTTATGGGTTGGCCATTGATCGGACTAACGAACGGTACGACGTCGCTTCCCGCTACGCCGGATTGATTGATCTGCGACCACCGCGAAACGTAGGTGGGCGTAACGACGATGGGGATCGATCTGCCGCCGATGTTCCCGAGCCAGAACATTTGCTCGTAGCTCAGAATCAAGAATTTGTCTTTGGTGGTGAGATCCAGCGTCGGGCTAATGCCGGGACAACTGCCCTGTGGCTTGCCGCTCAGGCTCACGCAACTCGAGGCGGGAAAGCCGGGCGGAAGATAAAGCGGCACGGTGCCGCTATTGAAGCCTTGCGGATAATGTTGCAGTTCGTAATACGACGCAACAACGCGCGACGTAGGGCTAAAGCCGTAGGAGACCATGCCGTCGCCGCCGCCTTGAAGCCACTGGGTTTTGTCGCCGATGTTTCCAAACGGATAAGCGACCGAGAGGTCCGCGAAATACGTAAAGCCCGTTGGAAGGCCCTGTTTCCCTGCCGAGCCGACGGGTTGTTGATTGACGGGTGGAACTTGAGCGACCGTTGGCGACTGACCGTCTTGACGTTTCGTCACCGCCTTCTGCTGCGCTCGTTGATCCATCGCATTGCGAATCGCTGTATTGGCGCCACTTACCACGCCCGAGGCAAGGGCTTCGCTGTTGTCGGCTTGGGCCGGTACGACAGAAAGACCGAACGAGACAGCTGCAAGGAGCGCTGCACTCGTTCGAGTGAGGGTTTTGAGCATAGGTTCTCCAAACTCGAGGCCCGGAACTATTAAAAATATCACGTTCCGGCCCGCCTGATTTCGGGGCCTCCGGGCCCAAAACCCCTCTAGTAGACCCGGCTAAGAAACGGGCTCCGGCGCTTTGTCTGCAATATCATCGCGTGGCGCACCACTCAGCGGCCGCTCCCCTCTGAGCTCCAGACCCTTGATGATCACATAGAGGACCGGCGTGATCGCCAAGTTCAGGAACGTGGAGACGAGCATACCTCCGAACACGACCGTTCCGAGCGAGTGACGCGCGGCGCTGCCGGCGCCGCTGGCGAAGACGAGCGGCAGCATCGCGATGATGAACGCGATCGAGGTCATAAGGATTGGGCGAAGTCGCGTCAGCGCCGCGCGCAATGCCGCGGTGAGGACGTCCGCTCCGGCGCGCAGCTGTTGATTGGCAAACTCCACGATCAGAATCGCGCTCTTACTTGCGAGGCCAATCAGCATGACGTAGCCGACTTGCGCGTACGCGTCCTGCGAAATCGCAGCATACAAGAATGGCAGCGGTAGGTGCCGGAAGTTCATGAAGAGCAACGCGCCGAGCAACGCGGCGGGGACGGCGAGCAGCACGATGATCGGATCGACAAAGCTTTCGTACTGTGCGGAAAGCACCAAGTACACGAAGACCAAGCCAAGCATGAAGATCAGCGCGCTTTGAGCGCCGGCTGCGATCTCATCAAGCTGCAAGCCCGACCACTCGTAGGTAATGCCCCTGGGCAAAACCTTTGCCGCGATCTGCTCCATCGCGTCGATCGCTTCGCCGGATCCGTGTCCCGGCGCCGCAGCGCCGTTGATTTCGATGTTGCGATAGAGGTTGTAGTGCGTGATGATCGGTGCGGAAAGCGCCCGCTGAACTGAAACCATCGCGCTCAGTGGAGTGAGCCCGATTCCGGTCGCGTTGGTATTGGTTGTTGGACTGGACGGCCCTGGCGTCGCGACGCTGGAGGCGACCGAGAGGTATTGCAACGATGACGGATCGCTGCGGTAGGGAGCGTCGGCCTGAATGATGACCTGCCACGAACGATCGAGATAGGTGAAATTGTTGACGTAGAGCGAGCCGAGCTGGACCTCCATGGTATTAAACACATCCGTGAGGCTCGCGCCCATCGATTTGACCTTGTTGCGATCGATATCGACGTTTAACTGTGGTGAATTGATGCGGAATTGCGTGAACACTTGGGTTAGGCGCCGGTCCTTCGCGGCAGCCCCCATCATCGCATACGCGGAGTTCATGAGCGTCGGTAACCCGAGATTACCGCGATCCTGGAGTTCGAACTGAAAACCACCGAAGCTTCCGACACCGTTGATGGCGGGCGGATTGACGGCGAAAATCTGTGCCTGCGGGATTTGCTTTGCGAACATTCCGTCCAGTCGATACAACACGCCTTGCACCGAATGCTGGAAGCCTTTGCGCTGGCTCCACGGCGTCATTCTGGCAAACATCAGACCACGGTTGGGCGCAGAACCGGTGAAGCTAAAGCCGCCGACGTCGAACAAGTCCGCGACCTCAGGTTGAGCGAAGATTATCTGTTCGGCCTTTTGCGCGATCACTTGCTGCGCCGCGAGCGACGTGCCTTCCGGGGCCTGGATCAGAACGATGAAATAGCCCTGGTCCTCGTCGGGAATAAACGCCGTCGGCGTTGTGCGGAACAGAAATCCCGTCAAGCCGAGCGCGAGCAGAAAGACGACGAATACGAGCCAGCGGCGGCGGAAGAGTCTTGGGAGCATGCGCCCATACCAGTCGCGGAAACGATGCATTCCGGCGTTGAACCAGTGGAACAAGCCCCAATCCGATTCGATGTCGCCCTTGAGCAGACGAGCGGAGAGCGTGGGCGCAAGCGTCAGCGCTTGAAACAGCGAAATCGAAATCGCGGCGGTTATCGTCAGCGCGAACTGCTTGTAGAGCTGTCCTGTCGTTCCGGGGAAGAACGCGACCGGAAAGAAGACCGAGAAGAGCACGAGCGACGATGCCACGACGGCGCTCTGAATCTCGTGCATGGCCGGAGCCGTTCCTTTGATTCCGGTGATCTTCGTTTGCTCCATGTGACGCGCGATGTTCTCGATGACGACGATCGCGTCATCGACGACTAATCCGGAGGCCAGCGTTAGGCCGAAGAGCGTGATCGTGTTGATCGAGAACCCGAAGACCTTCATCACGAAAAACGTGCCGATGAGCGAGACGGGAATCGTGGCAGCCGGGATGAGCGTCGCTCGCCAATCCTGCAAGAAGAGGAAGATCACGAGCACGACCAAGAGGATCGACAGGAGCAGCGTGATGACGACTTCTCTAATCGACTCACGCACGAACGTCGTCGTGTCGAATGCGATCTTGTAGAAAATACCGGGCGGGAAGTTTACCGAGAGCTCTTTGAGTTTCTGTTGAACGAGGTCGGAGGTTTGCAGTGCGTTGGCATCGGGATATTGCAGAATGCCGAGGCCGACGACATGTGGATTGCCGTCGAAGCGCAGGTCGGTCGAGTAATCTTCGGCGCCG
>JASHZC010000257.1 GCA_030042755.1 Vulcanimicrobiota bacterium
AATCTCCCGACGACGTACGGGCCGGAGTTTATCCGTGCCGTCGAACAGGCGCAATCGGGCGGCGGCGACTACACTGACGGAGATCGCACCAACGCGAACCTGATCGAGGAGCACGTAAAGAATCTCGTTTCACCGATGGTCATTGCCAATGTGACCTCGATGCCGGCAGACAAGTATCTGACCACGCTCGCGCCCGCGGACGAATATTTCGGGCAGATGGGGTATTCGATTCTCGGCATCGAGAACGAGCTCAAACGCATCAATTTCATGCTCGATTACCATTACGGCAATCGCGAGGCGCAAGATACGGTGCTGGTCGCCCAATCGATCGACGACATGCACAAGGTCTATCCGCGCGACCGCGACATGCCCAAGCTGTTATACAGTTGCTTAACAACCCTCGAGCGTATGGATTCCCCCGACGCGAAGGCTGCAGCGGAGCATCTGCGCTCGATCCTTACGGTGGAGTATCAGGACTCGCCCGAGGCACGAAAGGTCTTATCTTCGAGCCTGTCCGCATCGTAAAATAGGTGAGGCTGGTCGCGGGAGCGCGACCGAGAGTGAGGTGCGTGTTGGACGTCGTCGTGGCGGACCGGATTCAGTTCGCATTCACCATGATGTTCCACTACCTCTTTCCCATCACGACGATTGGACTCGCGCCGTTTGTCGCGATGTATACGTTCCAGGCGGCGCGCGGTGACGTCGATGCGGCGAAGGCAGCCGCTTTCTGGACCAAGATTTTTGCGATCAATTTCGCAATCGGTGTGGTCACCGGAATTCCGATGGAGTTTCAGTTCGGAACGAACTGGGCGGCATTCTCGGCAGCAAGCGGCTCGGTTATCGGGCAGCCGCTCGCTATAGAGAGCGTCTACGCGTTTTTCTTCGAGTCGGTTTTTCTGGGTGTGCTGCTGTACGGCAAAGGGCGCGTGTCGTCGGCGCTGCATTCATTCTCCGCGTTTGCCGTCTGGATCGGCTCGTGGATGTCGGGTTTCTTCGTTATCACCGCGGATGCGTGGATGCAACATCCAGTCGGCTCCCGGGTCCTACCTGACGGACGCGTGGAGCTGACCAGCGTACGTGCCGAACTCTTCTCCACGTTTGCGTGGTGGCAATTCCTTCATGCCATCTGCGGAGCGATGGTTGCGGGTGGATTCTTCGTCGCGGGAATCGGCGCGTATTATCTGCTGTCGAAGCGCGAGTTCGATCTCGGGCGTCGTTTCGTCAACGCGGGTACGATCGTCGCTCTTGTTTTTTCGATGCTGTCGATTTTCCCGACCGGCGACGGCAACAGCCGGAACGTCACCCAATTTCAACCCATCAAACTCGCCGCAATGGAAGGCTTGTTCGAGACGACCAACGGAGCACCGATCGCAATTATCGGCATGCCCGACGAGCACAGCCACTCGTTGATCGATCCGGTCTTCGTGCCGAATGTGCTGAGCTTTCTCGCGTACGGGAACTTCTCGGCGAACGTGAAAGGCCTGAACGCTTACGCCGAAGTGCTGTGGCCGCCGGTCGAACTGACCTATTACGCCTATCACGTGATGGTTGGTCTCGGCACGATCTTCGTTGGTGTCGCGGCGCTGGCGGCACTTTTCCTACTGCGTAAGACGCTATTCCGAACGCGGCCGGTGTTATGGCTGCTGTTGCTGACGATACCGTTTCCGTACATCGCCAATGAAGCGGGCTGGGTCACAACCGAAGTCGGCCGGCAGCCATGGATCATCTACGGAATCATGCGCACGTCGGAAGGCGTTTCGCCCACGGTGGTCGCGGGTGAAACGATCTTCACGACGATCGGTTTCGCGGGGATGTACTTCCTGCTCGGCGTGCTGTTCTTGTACTTGGTACTGCGTCAAATCGCGATCGGTCCGCCATGAGTACGGTCGGGTTCGTCGTGGTTGCGTTTATCTTTGCCATGTACGTCTTGCTCGACGGCTACGATCTTGGCGTTGCGGCCGTAACGCCGCTCGTCGCGCGCACCGACGCGCAATTCGAAGGCTCGATGCGCAGCATCGGCCCGTACTGGAACGGAAACGAGGTGTGGCTGATCGCCGGCGTCGGTGTATTGTTTGCGTTGTTTCCCGCTGCATACGCGGCGGCTTTCTCGGGCTTTTATCTGGCGCTCGTGGTGGTGCTGTGGCTCTTGATGTTCCGCGGGATTGCGATGGAATTGCGCTCGCATTTTCCCAGCGAAATTTGGCACCAGTTTTGGGATGCATCGTTTGCCGGATCGAGCACGCTCTTGATCTTCCTGTTCGGCGTGGCGTTCGGCAATTTGTTGCGCGGTGTACCGCTCGGACCGCAAGGGTATTTTGCCGGAACGTTCGACGAGCTGCTCAATCCGTACGCGCTGCTCGTCGGCGTCTTCGCCGTTGTCTCGCTGGCTCTGCATGGAACGCTTTTTCTCGTCGTGCGAACGCAGGGACCGGCGACCGAACGCGCGCGGAGGCTCGTGCCGCGACTGTGGCCGGCCGTGCTCGTGCTCTACATCGCGGTAAGTGCGGCGACGATCGACCAACGTGGCACCGGGCCCTTGTGGATCGATATCATCCCTGTGTTCTCGATCGTCGCATTGGTCTGGGCCCTCCTCGCCTCGTTGCGTAAAAGCGAGCGCGGGGCGTTCGTGGCGTCGTCGCTCTGGCTAGCATCGCTGATGTTCCAAGCCGCCGCCACGATCTATCCGTACCTCCTGCCGAATCTGCCGCCGTCACGAGGGGGCATCTCGATCTTTGCAGCAACGCCGTCGCCGCTTTCGATCGCAACCGCGCTGACCTTTGCGATCGTCGGCGTCATCGCCGTGATCTTCTACGGATCGTGGGTGATGCGGCGACTGGCGGGAAAGGTGATCGTCGAGGAGTAAGCGGGCGTTCGTGGATGACGTAGCTCGCACGATCGAAACCTACGATCGCTCGCGTTTGACGCTCTGTTCGATTGGGAGCCATTCCGCCCTCGAAGTCGCCTACGGCGCGCGTTTGCAAGGGGTGCGCAATCTCGTCGTAACGGCGCGCGGGCGGGAGCGGACCTACACCGGACACTTCCTCCGGCGCGAGGCGCCGGTTCCGCGTGGATGCGTCGACGAGACCATCGAGCTCGATGCGTTCACCGATCTGCTGAACGACGACGTGCAGAGCGCGCTGCTCTATCGCAACGCCGTCTTCGTTCCGAACCGGTCGTTCGAAGTCTACTTGCATCAGAAGTTCAGTTACGACGAAATCGAGCGCGGGATGCGCATACCGTTTTTCGGTAACCGCTATTTGTTGCGCGCCGAGGAGCGCGACGAGTCTGAGAATCAGTATGCATTGATGGACCGCGCCGGGATTCGGCGCCCGGAGCAGTTCTCGTCGCCGCACCAGATCGACCGCCTCGTCATGGTAAAGGCGCCGCACGCGAAAGTGAGCTTCGAGCGCGCGTTCTTCTTGGTTTCGACCCCGAATGAATATAACGAGACCAGCGAACGCTTGATTCGCGAAGGCATTCTCTCGTATGAGGGTCTGCGCAGCGCGGTGATCGAGGAATATTTACTCGGTCCTTCGATCAATCTCAATTTCTTCTACTCGCCGATCCTCAACGAATTAGAGTTGATGGGTACGGACACGCGCCGCCAAACAAATCTTGAAGGATTCCGCAACGTACCGCCGTCGGCGTTCGACGCACTGCGGAACGTTCCAATGCGCTTGGAGGAAGCCGGACATATTGCGGCGACGCTCACCGAATCGATGTTGGAGAAGGCCTTCGA
>JASHZC010000258.1 GCA_030042755.1 Vulcanimicrobiota bacterium
TGCGAAAGCGTGTACGCGAACGAAACGTCGGCCTGCATCGTGCGCGTCGGTAGGCCGGTCGACGGCCCCGCGCGCTGAACGTCGAAAATGACGGCCGGAATTTCCGCGTAATAACCGTAGCCGGCCCATTCGGCCATCAGCGAGATTCCCGGCCCGGACGTGGAGGTCATCGCGCGCGCACCGGCCCATCCTGCGCCAAGAACCATGCCGATTGCAGCAAGTTCGTCCTCGGCCTGAACGATGGCGACGCGCTTCTCGCCGGTTTCCGAATCGACGCGATATTTCTCGGCGAGCGCGATGAAGTTCTCGCACAGCGACGACGACGGCGTAATCGGATACCAGGCGGCGACGGTGCAGCCGCCCATCACGCATCCAAGCGCCGCCGCGCGATTGCCGTCGATGAACAACCGCCCCTCGGTTTTCCCGTTCATGCGTTCGAGCGAAAACGAATCACGTTTCGTCAGATGCTCGCGGGCGTATGCGTAGCCTATGTGTAGCGCTTCAACGTTGGTCGCCAGCGCCTTTGCCTTGCGTTTGAATTGCGCGCCGATCGCGTCCTTGGCCGTCTCTTCGTCGATGCCGAGCAGCTCTCCCAAAACGCCGACGTAGATCATGTTGAGCAAATACTTGCGCAACGCGCCGTCGCTGAAGTTCGTTTTTGCGAGTTCGTTGAACGGCACCGGATAATACACGAGATCGTCGCGCACGACTTCACCCGAAAACGGATATGTCGCCTCGTGAATCACCGCGCCGCCTGGCTTCACGCCGGCGACGTCGCCGCGCCATGTCGCAACATTCAATGCAACCAGAACGTCGACGTCGCGCGTACGGCACTGGTAGCCCTTCGACGTAACGCGTACGTCGAACCACGTGGGCAAACCCTCGATATTCGACGGAAAGACGTTCTTTGGAGCGACGGGAATTCCAAGACGAAAGATCGCGTTTGTCAGTACGAGATTTGAGGACTGACTACCCGATCCGTTTACCGTGGCTACCCGTATGGTGAAATCGTTGGTGACCGCCTGGTGCATGCTTTTGGAGCTTTCTTAGGACTCGTGCAAGAGGATTCCTAGGCCGCCGGAGCAAGTCGGCAGCATGAAAAACCTGTTGATTGCTTCTGGGCTCGCCGTTGCTGTAGTGCTGGCCGGCTGCGGCAAGAGCTCCAACGTTTCGACCCAAAATGCCGCGACCGGCGCGCCGCAAGGGGGCGGGGTGGTAATCGTCAAGGCCGGCACGCGATTCAACGGACGACTACAGCAAGAGATTGCGACCAACAAAAGCCACGACGGCGACACGTTCACGATCGCGGAGCAAGACACGCTGTTCGACAAGAATCCGGCGCTTCACGGAGCCGTGATCGACGGACATCTCGAGAGCGTTTCCGCGGCGGCCATGGGTAAGAAGCCGTCGTTAACGCTCGTCTTCGACGACATCAAAATGCCCGACGGCACGACTGCGCCGGTCAGCGTGAAGATCCTGAACATGGGCGCGTTCGACGCCAAGACGCACCACTGGCGAACGGCCGGACTGGTGCTGGGCGGGGCGCTCGCCGGACATATGGCCGCCGGTGCGCATCATGGCGGACTCGCGGGAGCCGCAGGCGGATATCTGCTCTCGCAACAGATGAAAACAAACGTCGACGTCAAGCCCGGAACGATGATCGAACTTACTTTCCTCAACGACGCTGCCGCTTCGTCGCCAAGCCCGAGCGGACAATAGGCGCTGCCGCCCCCACGCGCAGCACGCTGAGCGACCCGAGCGCGAAACTCAAGCCGGCTAGGGCAAAGATCGCCTGATAGCCGGCGCGCGTTCCGTGGAACGAGGAGAGAATCCATCCGCCGACGAGCGGCGCGATGACGTTTGGGAGATTCGTCGCGATTCCCCAAATGCCCAAATCTCGCGCGACGTCGCTGAGTTTTGGAAGACTGTCGATCGCGAGCGCCCATCCGGCGGAGAGCATTCCGCCCAAACCGAACCCGAAACACATCGCAAACACGAAGATCGCTCGCTGATCCGGCGCAATCGCGAAACCGATTGCCGCAACGGTCATCGGTATTCCGCACGCGGCCACGACATATTTGCGCGGCAGACGGTCCGAGAAGATGCCGACCAGCACGGAAAGTGCAACGGCCCCGAGCAGCGAGAGAATGCCCACCGCGGCGGTTCCCGCGCTCGGATTTCCAACGTGCATGACGTCGCGGAAGAAATACAACACGAACGTCATGAGCAGCGCGAGTCCGAAAAAGATGAAACTGCGCGCAACGAAGACGACGACGAAATCGTGCCAGCGTTCGACACTCGCATGCTCCGGGCGAAACGCGTTGCCCTCCTTGACGAAAAAGAGCGTAACGGCTCCCACGATCAGCAGCCCTGCAACGACGTAGAAGACGATCGAAACGTTCGGGATCGCTCCACCGATGGAGAGACCGAGCACGGTTCCGGCGAGCGTTGCCGCGCCGCGCAGCCCGGATGCGGCTCCCCACTTTTCGCGCGGCACCACCTCGGGCAGCATGGCCTGATAGGCAGCGATCGCGATGTTGGCAGATGCAACGGCCACAACGAAGAGCACGCCAAAGACGACGAGCGTACGCGCGTGCGCCAGCGCCACCAGCGCGCACACGTCGATCGCAACGCCGACCAGCACGAAGCTACGCCGAATGCCGCCCTTCTGCCGCTCGCGATCCGAAAACCACCCGGCAATCGGCGGAACGAGCATCGCACCAAAGTTCGCACAACCGACGAGCAACGAGAGCGCAGCGATATGATTGCGCGGCGCAAGCGCAAGGACCGCCGATGGAACGGCGATCGTCATCAACGCGGTGTCTTGTACGGTTAGTGAAATCCAGAGCGCATTGACGAGGGCGAACCACCCGAATGATTCAATGCGTTCCCGCTTCATCCACCCGAGCCGGCGATCGTGAATCGATCTGGTAGTTGGAGAACGTTGCCCAAGCCATGGCACGATAGTGCGGCATCACGATTTCGGCCTCTTCGCTCGAGGGGAAATAGTAACTGCCGACTTCTGTCGGAACGATCGTAAGTTTGACGTGGCCACCATAGTCATAGGTCCACAGGATTTGAAGAAGCCCTTGCGCGGAGTCGATCTTCGCTCGAGCCTCCACGAGATTACTCTTCTTCACGTCGTGCATCGAAAGGGTCGCTACGCTGCCCTGCGTCCCGGCGACCGACATGGTGTAGAGTGACGGCCAATTCGTAACGTCGAGCGCGCTCATCGGCATCGTGTCGAAACCGCGGCCGAACCACGGCACATCGTCGAAATGAACGCTAAAGTCTCCGCCCCGGGTATACGCGCCATGCCCGTGGAGCGTGAAACGGATCCAAGGGAACGTCAGGAGCGCGATGCGAGCGTCGACGTCGAAGGTGTAGTGGTTGAGGGAAGCGTTCCGTCCCGCAACGGCCACAATCACGGCGGGGGCTTGGGGTGACGCCGGTCCGGACAATGAGGCCGGGGCCGGAGCGCACAGTAACAGCATCACGAAGATGCCGATTACAAAGGTTCGGGTCATTATCTCTATTTTCGGCGAGTTGGCTAGCTAATCATTGGCTGGCTGCTTGCTTACGATCGATCTTAACGATGGACGGGCTTGCCCCACCCGACATATGTCCCAGCGATGCTTCCCGGAAAACGGACGTGCGTAACAAGTCCACGCGAAGACGGCTCTTCAAGCAATAGGTCGCGTACGTCGTCGAAATCGGGGTCGCCGGCTTCGAGCGCTTCGACGGTTCCGAGCGATTTGAGCCACTCCGCGGTCCGAGCCAACGAAACTTCTACGAGCCACGAACCGCCTTCGATGCGCCGCCGATGCAGCGCCGCCAAAACTCCGAGCGCAGCGAGCCAGCCGGTACCGTGATCCAGCATTTGCGCGGGCAACGGCAACGGTTCATCGCGTGACGCGCGTTCCGCCGTCGCGCGCGTTATGCCCGTTGCCATTTGCACGAGACTGTCGAAACCGCGCCGGGCGTGCCACGGACCTCGCCCGTACGCGGTGATCGAAACGTACACGATGCCCGGGTGCAACGCAGAGAGTTCGTCCGGTGAAAATCCGTGATGCGCAAGTGCACCCGCGCGATACGATTGAATGAAGATGTCGCTTTGCGTAACGAGCTGTTTCAATTGCGCGCGTTGGTCGCGTTCGCGCACGTCGATGCATACCGAGTTCTTTCCGAAGCCGGTGTCGATGGCAAGGGCTTCGATTTCCGGCAGATGCTTCGCGCAAACGTGCAGCACATCGGCGCCATATGCGGCGAGCGTGCGGCCTGCGACCGGTCCCGCAAGCACTCGCGTGAGATCGAGCACGCGCATCCCGCTAAGCGGACGGGTGCCGGCAGGGATTCCGGGCGGCAGCGGCGCCGCGATTTCGCCGATCTTCGTCAGGCCGACGAGCGGCTGCAATTCGAGCGCGCGCGCTTGCGGCAACGCGTTCCACTCGTCGATCGATCGTTCCATCGCTGCGGCGCCACCTGCCTCGAGAACGGCTTGTTCGAGATCCGGTGCGTTCCAGAGCTCAACTGCCGACTCCACCGCTTTGCGATCGTGTGCGACACCGAGTACGCGCATCACCGCTGCAGCGTGATGGAGAAAATTACAATGCAAGCGAATCCAACGCGCGTCGCGCGTGCGGT
>JASHZC010000259.1 GCA_030042755.1 Vulcanimicrobiota bacterium
CCTCTATACCGACCTGAGTTTATTCACATGCCGGCGCGAGCTCGGCGCCGACGTGACCCAGCTGTTCAACGCGCTCACCGGCTTTTCGAACATCACCGATTACGAGGACCTGCTGGTCGCTCCGGTCACGCTGCGCCGCGAAGTGCTGGCGATGATCGAACGCGAGACCGAACATGCGCGGGCCGGGCGACCGTCCGGAATCCGTGCGAAGCTGAACGCGCTCACCGATATCGACATCGTGCGCGCGCTGTACCGTGCCTCTCAGGCGGGAGTGCCGGTCGACCTGCTCGTGCGCGGCATGTGCATTCTGCGCCCAGGCGTCCCCGACGTGAGCGAAACGATTCGCGTACGAAGCACCGTCGGACGCTTCCTCGAGCACTCGCGCATCTACGTCTTCGAGAACGGCGGGGATCGCGAGGTCTATATGTCGAGCGCCGATTGGATGGGCCGCAACCTCGACCGCCGAGTCGAGCTCGCCGTACCGGTGCTGGATCCGGTCTTGGCCGAGACGATGGTTAGCCAGATTCTGGCAGTATTGCTCGCGGACAATGTGAAGAGCCGCGTCCTGAACCCGGACGGTTCGTACTCGCGCACGCAAATACCGGTAACGGAAATGCCAATTCATGCACAACGCATTTTCTTGGCTCAGGCGCAGTCCGGCTAGCGCACCCCCTTGAACTGCGGATAACTACCGCTTAACATTTTCACCATACACTGTTGATGCCTTACTGCGGCCGTAAGTCGCAGTGATTTTCTTGCTTGCTGTTTTCTTGGAGGATGTGTGAGAGCATTCACGCGCATCCTGGCTGCGGTAACGATCGCGATCTTCTCCGCTGGACCAACGTGTGCGGCAGCGGCTCAGAAGCTTCCGACGTTCCTGGCACAGGCTGCAAACACCGCGACCATACAGGGTGTGGTCGTAGACGATACCGGCGTTCCGGTCGCCGGCGTCAAGGTTCAACTTACCGGACCCGCGACGTACAGCGGCACCACCGATTCGACGGGTGCCTTTTCGATAACCGGAGTCGCGCAGGGCGTGTACGTCCTGGCCGCCAGTAAGGCGGGCTACCAAACGGCTTCCGAAGGGAACTTTGCGGTTATCGCGGGTCAATCGGAGAACGTGCAGATCGCGCTGCGCAGGCGTACGTTTAGTTCTCTACGCACGATCGCCACCGTTAGCGCGAGCGCGCAGCAGCAGTTCAACACGTCGCCGGCATCGGTCAACGTGGTGCCCGCGCAAACGTTCGTCGACCAAGCGCAGCCGCAGGTCAATCGTATTTTGAACCAGATCCCGGGCGTACAGAATTCGTATCCGGTAGCCAGCGCGAACGCCGCGACCGCCGGTTCGAATACGAACGTGACCATCCGCGGCGGTGCGTCGTACGAAACGACCGCACTGATCGACGGCCACCCGCTGGCGACCGGCCAGTATGGCGACTACGTCACGACCTTTCTCTCGAGCTACCTCTTCGGCAGCATCGAAGTCGTGAAGGGGCCGGGCGCCGATGCGCCCGTGGTCAACGGGGCGATCGGCGGTACGATCAACTTCCGCACGGCGGACCCGACGCTCGCGCCGACACCAACGGCGCTCTTCGGGTTCACATCGCATGGGGGATCGTTCTCGGCGTTCGGCGTTTCCGATACGATCATGAACGATAAACTCGGCTTCGTCGTGCGCGTTGCAACCGAGGACGACCCGTCGCCGCTGAACGGCTACGGCGCCTATTTCGATCCGAGCTACGCTTATCCGGGCGGCAATCCGACGCCCAATCCGTATGCGTACCTCACGTCAAATTCCGGCTATGGCACCGTGCCGGGCACGTCGACTTCATACACGAATGCGACGTCGATGCTCGCATGCTGCTATCCGGTCACCGGCTATTACAATACCGTCGGCGAACTGATCAAAGCACGATACAAGGTTTCGAGTGCGACCACCGCGACCGTCAGCTATCTCGGCGGACAATCGTGGTCGGACAATAACGGAAACACCGGCAACATTACCTACCAAACCTTCGATCCGAGCTTGGCCACGCCGGCATCCGGCCAGCCTGCATACTCGGGTTCGCTCGTACCCGGCAGATTATATCCGGTCGATTACATCTTTGCCGGCGGAACCGATGCGCTCACGAACAACGAGCCGATTTTCCAAGGTGAGGTCTCGTCGACTGTGGGCAACGATACGGTCCTGGCGCGCTATTATCACGCGCTCGTCAACCGCGACCTCATCGAAGGAACGTTGCCGAATGCATTGGGCTTCAACAACGTCGACATCAACGGCATCGACGGATACACCGGCACCGTGTACAGCAACTACTCCACGCTGCTCGGCGTTCAAAATTTCTATCAAGAAATCGAGGATGACCGGCTGAGTGGTCTCTCGTTCCAATACCTGCATCCGATCGGCGATCGCGACGACATCTCGTTCTCGGTCGATTCCAATAACAAACAGTCGACCGACTACGAAGCCGAGTCGCCGTACGGCGCACCGGGACCGACGGGTACGCCGTCGTACATCGTGAAGGTCCCGACCGGATCGGGACAGGTCTTCACGACCTATTTGCTACGCGCGCACTTGTATTTTGGAAACAATTGGACCCTGACGCTGGCGGACTACTACAACACGTATGCCAACACGTTCGCGACGTCGTGTCCGCAAAACAGTTACGGTACGTTCGAGTGTAACTACGACGGGTCGAACGTCGGCTTTACGACGACCAACAGCTCGCACAACGATCCGCGCGTTGGGTTAGTGTACCGGCCGACGAGAGATCTTGCGATTCGCGCCGCTGCGGGCAGCTCGATCGCACCACCGTATCTCTATCTGCTCAGCGGGATCACGCAAGGCACGATCAACTACACGCCGGGCAATCCGTACGCTACGACCACGATCGCGGATCCGAATCTCAAACCGGAAACGGCGTTCGGATACGATATCGGCGCGGACTGGCGTACGCCGAACGGCTATCTGCTCGTTTCGACCGACCTCTACTCGACCAATCTCTTCAATCACTTCTTCGAGCAGACGGTCAACTCCGGACTTACGTGCACGCTGACGCTGTGTCCGGGCGTTCCGGTTGGTTTGCCGCTGTATAGCCAGACCACGATCAACTTATCGAGCGCGCGGTACCAGGGCTGGGAGCTCTTGATCAGGCACGCTCCGCCGGTTGGCTTCGGGTTCTCGGTCGGCGGCGCGCTGCAACACGCATACGCGTACAATCTGCCTCCGGGCTTCTATTGCACCCTTCCGAATACGACGCTTGCCAAATGTCCCGCCGACGATCAACAAAACCTCAACGTGATCGAAGGTGAGAACTTCAACGCGGGTTCGGACGCTGCCGATGGCGCAAGCTCGATCGTCGGTCAGAACATCCCGTATCTCCAGGGCGACGCGAATGTTTCGTACACGACGCGCAACGGCGTTTACGCGCTCCTCGGCGAGACGTTCTACGGGAAGAACAACAGCTTGTTCCAACCGCCCTTCGGGATCGGGTACGCAAGCCTGCGCGTTCCGATCAACGACCGGATCGCGCTTCAAGTCTCCGGCGACAACATCTTCAACGCACTCAATGGTTTGATTCCCAACTACGTCGGCGGCGTTCCAATCGATCTCGCCAACGGCACGAAGGGAGCGACGACCGGAAACGTGCTCGGACCGGCAAACTACCGGTTCATGTTCATCACCCGCTTCTGACGTCGGGCGAGTGGGAGAGGTCGAGAACGATCTTCCACTCGTGCGGCATCACGGGTTGAACGGAAAGACGCTGGCCGCGCCGCAGTAGGGACATTCCTACCAGGCGCGGCTCGGCGCGCATCCGCGCCAGCGTTACCGGGTGCTCGAGCGGTTCGACGTACTCGACGTCGACGTTCATCCAGATCGGCTTAGCAGGCGTGCTGCGCGGATCGTAATAGTCGCCGCCGCGTTGGAATTGTGTCGCATCGGGGTACGCTGTCCGAACGACCTTGCAGATTCCGACGGCCGCGGGCTCGGCGATACTCGAATGGTAAAAGAGCCCCAAATCTCCGATTGCCATCTCCTGCATGTTGTTGCGGGCCTGATGGTTGCGCACGCCGCTCCACGGCGTCACACGATCGACGCGCAGTTGGTCGAAACTGTATGCAGACGGTTCGCTCTTGAAAAGCCAGTAGCGGGACATCGGGCGCACCTCTCGGAATCGCAGGCTGATGCTTCGCTCCACCCTCGCGATTGTTCTGAACGCCGTATTGCTCCTCGTTTTTGCGGGGCGTGCGGCGGCTGCTACGGAGCCGTGGCTCGTGCTGAGCGATTTCCACTTCGATCCATTCACGCAGCCGCATCTGGTCGATCGCCTGGCAGCTGCACCGCCCGATCGGTGGCGTGCGATCTTTCTCTCGGGTGAAGCAACCGGCCCGTCGCGTGCGGGGTCCGACACGAACTACGCGCTGCTCGAATCGACGCTCGACGGCGCGCGCAATGCCGTTCCCGATCCGCGGGTCGTGATCGTGTCCGGAGATTTTCTCGCTCACGATTTTCGCACGAAGTTCGATCGCACGGCAAAAGATCACGACGACGTCGCATACAATGCGTTTGTCGACAAGACGATCGCTTTTCTCGCGTGGGAAATCGAAACCGCCTTTCCACGCGCGCGCGTGCTGCCCGCCATCGGAAACAATGACGGATATTGCGGCGATTATGAAAGTACGCCGAACAGCGCGTTCCTTTCTCGGATGGCTGCCGATTGGGCCGTTGCCGTTGCCGGGAATGACGCCAACGCGTTCATCGCGCAATTCTCGACCGGCGGCTACTACACGATGCCGCTACCGGTTGCCGGCGCTCGCGCGATCGTGCTGAACGACGTGTTCTGGTCGCCGGACTACAAGAATGCTTGCGGCGATCCCAAAGCCGACCCGGGTGGCGACGAACTCAAGTGG
>JASHZC010000260.1 GCA_030042755.1 Vulcanimicrobiota bacterium
CCGCTCGTAACGAACGCGCGCAAAGCCGAGGTTGTCGACGGGAAGCTCAAGATCGAACGCGAGACCGACACGGGTTATCAAGAAGTGACCGCACCGCTGCCATGCGTAATGACGACCGCTCTCACGTTCGGTGAGCCTCGTTATGCTTCGCTAAAAGGCATCATGGGTGCGAAGAAAAAGACGATCGCGGCGCTCGGCGTTGCCGACCTCGGCCTCGAGCAATCGGTCGGGCAAGCAGGATCCAAGACCGAGCTGCTTGCCTTTGCGCCGCCTCCGGTGCGCGGCAAGGGAAGCGTGGTCGAGGCTGCGGACGGAGCGTCCGGAGCGAAGGCCATCTTCGATTTCCTAAGAGAGAGAAAACTCGTTTAGAGATGAACAACGTTCTCGTTTACGTTCAGCACAAGAACGGGCAGACACCGAAAGTAACGTTTGAGATGGCGACGCAGGCGCGCAAACTTGCCGATCGACTTGGCGGCAAAGCGCACGCGCTGGTCGTCGGATCCGGAGCTTCACAGCTCGCAGAAGCGCTCAAGAGCTATCCGCTCGACGTTATCCACGTCAACGATGATGCCGACGTCGATGCGTTCTTGCTCGATCCCGTCGTCGATTACGTCGAAGCAGCAGCGCGCGCGATCGGCCCATCGCTGATTCTCATCGCAAACACGCTCACCGGCAAAGACGTTGCCGGCCGCGTCGTCGGCCGCTTGAACGCCGGCGTTTGCGCGGATGCTACCGACTTCAAGATCGAAGGCGGTGCCGTCGAGGCGATCATGCCGAAGATGGGCGGGGCCGCGATCACGACGTGCAAGTTGCTGCCCGGCGACTACGGCATCGTCACCATTCGGCCCAACGCTTTTGCGGCGGAGCCCGGGGGTGCCGGGGCTGCAGTGGAAGCGATCGAGAAGCCGTCCGGCAAGAGCTACGGCGTCGTGGTCGAGAAAGACGTCGAAGAAGCCTCCGGAGAACTGGCGCTAGAGGAAGCGCCGGCCGTCGTAGCGGGCGGACGCGGATTGGGCGGGCCCGAACCGTTTGATACGCTCCTCAAACCACTGGCGGCCGCGCTCGGCGGCGCCGTAGGGGCATCTCGTGCAGCGGCCGACGCCGGGTGGGTCCCCTACAGCCTCCAAATCGGGCAAACCGGCAAGACGGTCAGCCCGCCGCTCTACATCGCCGTCGGAATTTCCGGCGCGATACAGCATAAGGTCGGCATGCGTTCTTCAGGTACCATTGTGGCGATCAACAAAGACGGACAGTCACCGATCGGCGAGTTTTCGGATCTTCTGGTCGTAGGCGATGCGTTCGCCATCGTACCCGAACTGACAAAGCTCGTGCAGGCCGCAAAGTCTTAAGTTAGGATCTAGGTTTACGTTGAAACGATTTGCATTTTTGCTCACGATGTTCGCCGCGTTTGCAGCGGTGCTCGTGATTACGCAGCCCAGCGCACAAGCTGGACTCTTCGGCAGCGACAAGAAGCCCGCGACAACGTCCTCGTCGTCGCCTTCGCCGTCGCCCTCGTCGTCGGCCTTGCCGACCGCGTCGCCGGAGCCGCCCTCGGTGCGAATTCCGGAGCTCGAGAATAAGCTCAAGACCAATCCCAACGACCAAGAGTCGATGACGGAATTGGCCGGCGAGTTTCTCCAGATCAACCGTCCGGACTTTGCCGCCCAGCTTACGCAGCACCTCATTCAGATGGGCGATAAGACGTCGCAGGTCTACTATCTAGACGGATATGTGATGGAAGAACTGCAGCGTCCGGATGCGGCAATCGCCGATCTCGAGGAGGCGGAGAACCTCGATCCCAGCAACATCGGCGTTCTCGAGCAGCTGACCGACCTGTACCTCAAGGCCAATCGCTTCACCGATGCCGAGCGTATCGCCAATCGAAGTATCGTCCTGAACAAGGGCGACGCGGAATCGTACGCGATGCTCGGTGCGGTGTACGCAACCGAACAGAAGTACGACGACGCGCGCGCGGAGTTTGAAATTGCCGTCGCGAAGGACCCGAAGGACGCCGATCCGATCATGCAGATCGCGCAAACGTATGAGGCCCAAAACAATTCGGCGATGGCGCTTCAGACGGTTGCCCGCGCGCTCGCGATCGACCCGAAGAACGTTCAAGCGCTGATCTTCAAGGCCGACGTCTACGCTCGCGCTAACGACGATGCGCACGCCTCGGCTGCGTACGACGATGCGATTGTCGCGGCGCCTGACGATGCATCGAAGGTGCAGATCGTCATACGTAAGGCCGCGTACTACGTGAACGCGAAGAAGAACTCTCAGGCTGAGAGCGTCTTCCTGCAAGGCATTGCGCAATATCCAAAGGTTCCCGAGATCTACGTTGCTTACGGCGATTATTTGGCCGGGCAAAGAAATCTCGACAAAGCCAAGACCGAGTGGGAAGCCGCTCTTTCGATCGACAACGACTACACCGACGCGCTGACGCGGTTGGGGCAACTCGCGCTGCAACAGGGGCGGTATCAGGATGCCGTCGTGTATCTGAAGCACCTCACGAGCATCCAACCCGATCCGACGGCGTTCGCGATGCTCGGTCAGGCCTATTCGTTCCTCCACGACTATCCGAATTCGAAGGACGCGTGCAGCAAGAGCTTCCAGATGCAGCGCACGCCCGAGACGCTCGGATGTATCGCCGGCGCGGACTTCGAGCTGAAGAACTACAAAGAGGCATCGCAAATCTTCGACGTCCTCGATAACAACGCGAAGGGCTTCTTGGATCAGAATCCGCAGCTGCTCTACGTTGCCGGCAAGTGTTATCAATACACGAATCAGCGCGAAAAGGCCGTAACGGCGTACAAGCGGTTGCTCCCGATGATTCGCAAGGGCACGACGCAATACGCGCAGATTCAGGGCTGGATC
>JASHZC010000261.1 GCA_030042755.1 Vulcanimicrobiota bacterium
AGCGCTGCGATCGCGCGAGAACCATTTGGCGAGGCTCCGCCACGAGCCTACGTCGATCGCTACGCAACGCCGGTGGCGCGCGATCCGCAGACGGTGTCGCTCGGTGACCGGGTCGCGCTGCTTCTCGAAGCCGAGAAGCTCGCGCATGCGAGCGATCGCATCGCCGTTGCTCGCGCGTGGCTCGACTTGTGGCGCACGGACAAATTCTTTTATAGCTCGATCGGATCGCAGATCGAACAATCGATCGTGCAGACGGGCAGCGGCGTGCAAGCAATGGCAGTTGGGGAACGCGAGGTGCAGACTCGCACGTATCCCGGCGACATCGGACTCTACAAATCAGGCGGCTGGGAAATCGTCGAAGAAGCGGCGCTCACGCAGAACGCGGCGCGCATCGGCGAAGAGGCCACGGCGCTTCTCGATGCGGAGCAATGCCCGAGCGGCGTCTTCGACGTGATCCTGGGCGGCTCGCAAGTTTCGCTCCAAATCCACGAGTCGTGCGGGCACCCGGCGGAACTCGATCGCGTCATGGGCTGGGAAGCAAACTTTTCGGGCACGAGCTTTCTGGAGATCGGCCAGCTCGACCGATTGCAATATGGATCGCCGATTGTAACCATCGCGATCGACAACACGCTTCCGTACGGAATGGCAACGTGCGGCTACGACGATGAAGGCACGAAATCGGGCGTTTCCGATATCGTGCGCGAGGGCATTCTACGCGGCTACGAGATGAGCAACGACACGGCGCGTGCGATCGGACGCGAGAGTAACGCGTGCGTCAGAGCGCAGAGCTGGGAGTTCGTGCCGATGATCCGTATGTGCAACCTCAACTTGCTTCCCGGCAAGGTGCCATTTGACGCGCTCTTCGACGACGTTCGCGACGGCATCTACATGGAGAGTAATCGCTCGTGGTCGATCGACGATCGCCGCCTAAATTTCCAGTTTGGTTGCCAAATCGGCTGGGAAATCCGCAATGGCAAGCGTGGCCGTTTACTCAAGAACCCGACCTATGCGGGTATGACCCCGCGTTTTTGGAACGCATGCGACGCGATCGCCGACGCACGTTCCTGGAATGCCTGGGGAACGCCGAACTGCGGTAAGGGTGAGCCCATGCAGACCGGACGCACCACGCAAGCCGCAGCGCCCGCGCGTTTTCGCAACGTCGACGTTGGAGTCGGTTACCGGTGACGGCACGAAAACGCGAAGCACTCGCGCACCGAGCGCTTGAGCTCTCGCAGGCGGATCAAACCGAGGTTCGAGTCAGCGCGTCGGACCAAGCGTTGATGCGTTTTACGCGCGGCATCTCCAATCAGAACCTTGGATCGGACGACGTCACGATGACGGTGCGCGCGATTGTCGGCGGCCGGACCGGCGTCGCGACTACCAACGACCTGCGCGACGGATCCATCCATTTGCTCGTCGCCCGAGCACGTGAGATGGCGACCTTTGCGCCTCGCGACGATATGCTCCCCCCGTTAACCCGCGGCAAGCCGGCGAAAGCGCCCGCGGGGTGTTATGTCGAAGCGACCGCCGAAGCCGAACCTTCCGTGCGGGCTGCGATTTGCGATGCGATCGTAACGAGCGCCGATCGCGCGGGTAATTGGTGCGCGGGTTTCGTGTCGACTCAAACTGAGGGAATCACGATCGCCAATTCGGCTGGAACGCTCGCGTCGTTCGACGGAACGGACTCGCAAGCCAACGTCAAGGTAACGGCCGCCGATTCAACCGGATTTGCCGAGCAATACTCGACCGACGTACGTCAAATCGACGGCGACGCCATCGGCGCGCGCGCAACCGACAAGGCCGCGGCGAGCGCTCGTCCCGTCGAAGTCGAGCCCGGCCCGTGGACGGTGATCCTCGAACCGCCCGCGCTCGGCGAACTGTTTTCCTATTTGATCGCGCATTTCTCCGCTCAGAACTTCAGCGACGGGTCGTCCTTTTGCTCCGACGGACTGGAGCGTTCGTACTTCGATGAGCGCGTCACCATTACCGACGACTACGCAAACGCGCTCTCGCCTTCAATGCCCTTCGATTACGAAGGCCATCCAAAGTCGCGCTTGCCGCTGGTCGAAAACGGCGTCGTGCGCAACATCGTCACGGACAGCTATTACGCGCACAAGCTCGACCGGCCCAACACCGGCCACGCGCTCCCGGCGCCCAGCACGATGGGACCTCAGCCGCTCAACGTGGTGATTGCTCCAGGCAGTCGCAGTACGCAAGAATTGATCGCGCAAACGCAGCGAGGACTCTTGATCTCGCGCTTCTGGTACATCCGGACCGTGGATCAGAAGCGCGCGATCGTTACCGGAATGACGCGTGACGGCACGTTCCTCATCGAGAACGGTCGCATTTCCGGCGGCGTCCGGAACATGCGATTCAATCAAAGCATTGTCACGGCACTCGGAAGCGTCGAATTTTCGAACCTTCAGCAGCGTACCACGCAGTACTCCTATTCGCTGGTCGTGCCCGCTGCCAAAATCGATCGCTTCACTTTCACGAGCACGACGGAGTTTTAGGGTCCAGGCCCTAGGGCCTCGCGGCTGCAAGGGCGGCGCGCATGAGCGTCGAGCGAAATTTTCCGTCTTCGAGTTCCATAAGTCCGCGAATCGTACGCCCCGCCGGCGTGGTCACTTCGTGTTTGAGCTCTGCCGGGTGCGATGACGATTCGAGCGCAAGGCGCCCGGAGCCGAGCACCGTCTGCGCGACCAGCACGCGCGCGTGTTCGTAGGGAATGCCGAGCGCAATCGCCGCGTCGATCATGGCCTCGATCGCGACGAACATGAAGGCCGGTCCGCAGCCGCTGATCGCGGTGACCGCGTCCATCAGCGACTCATCGAGCACCAGCGTGCGGCCGAACGCGTCGAAAAGTTCGCGCGTGCGTTCGAGCGCTTCTTCGTTGCTATCCTCCGCGCGCGCAACCACGGTCATGGCCGACGCAACGCGCGCGGGCGTATTCGGCATGATGCGCACCACCCGGCCACGACCCTGCGTCCAGGAACACAGCGCTTGCGTTCCAACCGACGCGACGGCCGACACCAGCACGTGATCGCCGCGCAGCGCCGGCGCGATTTGCGTGCAGACCGACGCAGCGTCGCGCGGCTTTACGCATACCACCACGACATCGCTGCTTTCCGCAACATCACGGTTTCTCGACGCGCTCGCACGCGTCGTGGTTTCGATATCGCGAACGTCCGGATGACGTTCGAAGCCGCGCGCTAGCGCGCTCCCAAGCGTCCCACGGCCGATGATTCCGATTCGCATCTTCCCCAGATCCTTA
>JASHZC010000262.1 GCA_030042755.1 Vulcanimicrobiota bacterium
GTGGAAGGGATGCTTGTCATGATAGCGCTCCTCGCCGACGGCATTGAGCCGGGCGAGAAGGCCGGAGCCGGTCTGCTCTATCTGGTGTTAGAGTTTCGGATCCGGAACCGGCGAGGTGAGATATGCCGTCACCTCGGCGCCGAGCGGATGCTCTTGAAAATCGGGGCGCTCCCAGTGCGCGCGATCTTTCATTACTAGGTACTCCTTTTGGGAAGGATAAGTGCTCTGTTACTATAGCATCGCCCTGCCGGACGCGAGCAGTCGGCCAGGCTGCTGACCGAACGTGCGTTCGCATTGGCTAGCCGGCGCTGCGGGCTCCGCGCTGGACGTGGGCGACCTCGCGGAGGCGCTGCTTCATCAGCTCGCTGGGAATTCGGATGTGGTCGGCCAGCCGAAGGAAGGCCAGCGCCTTGACGTGCCACCAGGTCATGTCGATCTCGAACCAGCGTAGGCCATGGCGCGCTGAGAAGGGGAAGGCGTGATGGTTGTTATGCCATCCCTCGCCGAAAGAGATCAAGGCGACCCACCAGCAGTTGGTCGAGCAATCGCCGGTGCGATAGGTGCGATAGCCGAGCGTGTGGGCAGCGCTGTTCACGAACCAGGTGGCGTGATAGTTAAAGACCAGCCGAACGAAGATCCCCCAGACGATCCAGGACCAGCCGCCGAGCGCGAAAAGCCCCAGCGCCAGCGCCAGCTGCAGCGGCGTGCCCAGCACCGCCAGCGCGCGGTAGAACGGTTGAGCGTAGAGGTCGGGAGCGTAGCGCATGATCTCTTCGTTTGAGGGGAGCGCGACGTTGTTGCGGTAGAGCCAGTCGACGTGCGCCCACTTGAAGCCGCGGCGGATGCTGTGCGGATCACCTTCGTGGTCGGCGTGCGCATGGTGTTTGCGGTGCACGGCCACCCAACGGATCGGATCGCCTTGTAACGCGAGGGTGCCGAAGATGGCGAAGAGATACTCGATCGGCTTGCGCAGCCTAAGGCTCCGGTGTGTCAGGACGCGGTGATAGCAAAGCGTGATGCCGAGCACGCCGGTGAGGTAAGAGAGAACGGCCGCAGCCGCCACGGCCTGCCAGTGGAAAAAGCCGGGCCAAAAGGCAGCCAGCGCGCCCACATGAACCCCCGCTAGTCCCAGGCCGGTGGCGTAGCGAAGCAGCCTACCCATTTCCATCCATTCCTCTGCGAAACCAAAGAGAGCCTGCCGCGTGCAGGCTCTCTTTCATTATAGCGTATGCGGGTGGGAAGTCAGCGGTACGAGGGACGCGAGGCGAAGCAATCCCGGCAGTAAACCGGCTTGTCGCCGCGAGGTTGAAACGGAACCTCCGCGACGCCGCCGCACTGGCTGCAGGTTGCCTTGAACATTTCGCGCTGGCCGCCGCCGCCGCGGCCGCTGCTCTGCGACCGGCCGGCCTTGCGGGCCGCGCGACAGTCGGTGCAACGAGAGGGCTTGTTGGTGAAGCCCTTCATTGCGAAAAATTCTTGTTCGCCGGCGGTGAAGGCGAATGGCCGTCCGCAATCGACGCACGTAAGCGTTTCGTCAGTGTACATTATTAAGCGAGTCTCCTAGGAGTGAGATGATGCGTTCTCCGGATCCGACTCGCTCAGTGGTACAGACTTTGCGGACTTCGAAACCACGGTAACCTGCATACTATACACCATTGGGTCAAGAATGGTTGCCGCCCACTCCGAAAACCCCTCTAAGATGCTGCTGTTTGACGAAGCGTGAGAGATGTGAGATAAGGAGCGAATGGCCCGAGGACGCCGAGGACGAGTTAGCCGTCCGCCCGCTAGTAATGGTGCGGTCACCGAAAACCCGAAGGAGGCTCCGCTCGAGCTCTTCGGAACGATCAAGCAGGTCTATCCGAGTACGACCTTCGCGGTAGAGCTCGAGAACGGACACACGGTGCTCGCACACATTGCCGGCCGATTGCGCCGGCACCGGATCAAGCTGCTGCTGGGCGACCGCGTCGAGCTGGAGATGTCGCCGTACGATCTCACCAAGGCGCGCATCGTCTATCGCTACCATGCCGGCGAGGCCCGCCGGAGCCGGTAGGAGCAAGCGCAGCTTTATCGAACATACGTTCATGAATCCGGCCGCACGAGCATCATGCCCGGGCTGCCGGCGGTGGCGTTTACCGTCACCTGGCTAGGGTTTCGCCCGCGTTCTTGCGGTGAAACCACTCACCGCCTAGTCTAGAGGATATCTGTGCCAACGAAAACCAAGCGCGCCGTCAAAGAGCGGCGCACCAAGCGCAAGCCTTGCGGTTTCTGCGCCGATAAGGCCGTTGCGGTGAGTTACCGCGACGTCGCGCGGCTGAAAAAGTTTGTCTCCGAGCGCGGCAAGATCGTTCCGCGCCGGATCTCCGGCAACTGCGCCAAACATCAGCGCATGCTGACCATCGCCGTCAAGCGAGCCCGCCTGATCGCGTTTCTTCCATTCGTCTCGGAGTAGCGCCCGTGAAGCTGGTCCTGAATGCCGACGTGAAGGCGCTGGGAAAGAAAGGCGACGTCGTTGACGTCGCCGAGGGCTATGCGCGCAACTTCCTGCTGCCCCGCAAGCTTGCGGCCGAGGCCGACAAGGGCGCGCTGGCGCAGCTCGGTGCGCAGCGCAAGGCCCAAGAACGGCGCGAAGCACAGTTGCTGGCCGACGCCCAGGCGCTCGCGCTGCGCCTTGAAGCGGCCGGACTCTCGGTCAAGGCCAAGGCCGGCCAAAACGGCAAGCTCTTCGGTG
>JASHZC010000263.1 GCA_030042755.1 Vulcanimicrobiota bacterium
TAGACGTCGGGTATCTCGAAGCCGCGGTACTTAACTTCAATATCGGCAATTCTGCGCGCGGGACGATCTAGAAGCGTGCAGACCGCCAGTGAGGCGGGCGAGCGAGCGCTGAGCGACCGCACCACGTACTGTAGCGTCATGCCGGTATCGATGGTGTCGTCGACAAGAATAACATGCCGACCCTCGATTGATGCTGAGGTATCCTTGAGGAAACGAATGCCCTCGGTCTCGCTGAATTTCGTGACCGCGATCGCGTCGTATTCGCAAGGGATCGTGACCGCCCGCGTCAGGTCCGCCAGAAACGTTGCCGCGGCGTTCAGGATCCCGAGCAGGACCGGAACCTTGCCGGCATAATCTCGCGAGATTTCGGCGCCGATTTCGCCAACGCGTTCGGCGATGGCCGGTGCATCGAAAAGGACCTCGCCGATCACGCGGCCGCGCCGAGACGAGCGAAGATCCGCTCGACGTCACGCTTGGTGAAAAGCTTCACGCGCACGTTCGGATGATGCTCCGCCATCAAACGGATCTTGCGATTCTTGCGCGTATTGAGCGATGGCTTGGCCACGGTCATTTCGATATAGAGGTCGTAATCAGGCAAATAGAAGTCGGGCGTAAAAAACGCGACAGGTTTGCCGCGTGAGTCCCAAGTGATCGGAAATGTGCGCGGTTCGTACTGCCACACAATTCGATAAAAGTCAAAGATTCTGGCGAGAGCTGCCTCGCTCTCATGCGCAAAAACGCTCCGTGTCATCGCCACGGACCACGTTCTACGACGCGGCGACCGGAAATTCCGCCTGTGCGGCAAGAAGGCGCACGACAAAACGCGCACCACCGAGGGTGGATGCGTCCGCGTGCACGCTGCCCGCGGCACGTTCGACGATGGTGCGCACGATCGCCAGACCGATGCCCGAACCCGGAGTTCCGCGCGATGCGCATCCGCGCATCCGATGTTCGAAGATGCGATCGCGTTCCGTTACGGCGACTCCCGGCCCGTCGTCGTCAACGCTTATGCAAACAAACGGGTCCTGGCGTTCGACGCGCAGGACGACGCGCGCACCATGACCAGCATACTTCACCGCGTTTTCGAGCAGATTGAGCAGAACGTGCATGCATTGATCCGCGTCGATCCGCGCCAACAGCTCGCCGGCACGATCGACCGTGATGCGAACGGAGTTCTCGCGTGCGACCGGTTCGAGCGCGTCGACGGCCGCGCGCGCGATGGCCACGACGTCGCTGGTGCTCGAAGTCGGCCGCGGCGAAAGATCGAGAAGCGAGAAGTCGAGCAAACCGTCGACGAGACGCCCCAACCGAAGTGCTTCGTTCCGCGCTACCTCCAAAAATCGGCGGGCAGTTTGCGCGTCGAGATCGTCCTCGAGCACGGTTTCGAGATAGCCTCGAATCGAAGTCAGGGGCGTTCGCAGCTCGTGTCCGACCGTCGCCAGGAACTCGGTCCTCTCGCGTTCGCGCGCGCCACGATCCAGCGCGCGCTCGATCGTCGTTTCCAATTGCTCCACATCGTGGGGGGCTGCAATCGGCCACCAGCCGGTTTCCATCCGTCGTCCAGTGATCAATGACATCGCCGCCGCAACCCGCTCGAGCACGGCACGCACGTCCAACGCCGGCGTCGTTGCGCCGTCGCGCGGCGGCATCAACATGACGATTGCAAACCAGTCACTGCCCGGTTCGTGAACGAGACGATCGCCATCGCGGACGATCCGTTCGGCCGCGCGCGCAAACGCCTCTTCCGTCTCGCGCTCCAGTCGCCGTGCGGCTCGCCTTCCGTTGCGCCATGCCAGACGCGCCAGCTCGGGCAAGCGGAGCACAAGTAACGGAACCTCGGCGCGCCGCTGTTCGAGCACGCGAACGACGTGCTCCGCAAGCTGCTCGATCGAATCGATGTTGCGCGAGCGACCTTTCACGGCCGAACGAATTTGTACCCGAAACCGTGAATCGTCTGGACGACCGGCGCGTGTCCCGCCTCTTCCTCGATTTTGGCGCGCAGCCGCCGTACGTGCACGTCGACCGTGCGCTCGTCGCCGTTGAAATCAAAGCCCCAGACGCGTTCGAGCAATCGCTCGCGTGAAAGCGCCACGCCGGCGTTTGCAGCGAGCTCCAAGAGCAGAGCGAATTCCCTCGGCTTGAGTTTCATGTCGATTCCGTCCACGCGAGCCTCGCGCGCAGCCTCGTCGATCTCGAGACGGCCGAAATGCAGACTGGTGGGTGCGGCGTCGAGGATGCGCCCCGAACGGCGTAACACGGCGCGTACGCGCGCGATGACCTCACGCGGTGAAAACGGCTTGCAAATGTAGTCGTCAGCCCCGAGTTCGAATCCGACGACCCGGTCGATTTCGTCGATCCGTGCGGTAAGCATGACGATGGGCACGGCCCGCTCTTCGCGCCGAAGCGTTCGAACCACGTCGAAGCCGTCGACGCCCGGCAGTCCGACGTCAAGAATCACAAGGTCGGCGGCGTGTCGGGCCCGGCGTAACGCTGCATGCCCATCGTGGACTGCGACGACGCTGAAGCCCTCGCGTTCGAGATGATGGGTGAGAAGGTCGCGAATCGCAGTATCGTCTTCAGCGACGACGATCGTCGGAGCGGCCATATGCAGCGGCCAGTGCCCAAGCTGCGCGGCACGAGGACATCGCGCTAGTCGAGATCGGCTCCCGCGAGAGGACCGAATTGGGCCGCATGGCTCCGCAACACGGCATAAACGGTCGAGGCCGGAAATCCGAGACGCTCGAGACGACGCGCCGCGTGCGGGTAGCTCGGCGAGCTACGGCTCGAAAGCTGTTCGAAGGCGCGCGCACATCGAGCGCGTTCGTCGTCATCGAGTGCCGCGACGGCTGCGCGCGCTTCGTCGCGGTCGATGCCCTTTCGAACGAGTTCGCCGACGAGACGAACGTCGCCGAGTGCTTTGCGTTTGCGTTCGACGTAGAGCTGCGCGTACAGGCGGTCGTCGAGAAAGCGTTCGGCCTTGCAACGAGCGACGACACCGCTCGCGGTGTCGTCGTCGAAGCCCTTCTTCTCGAGTTTCTTGCGGAGCTGCGCCTCCGTCATTCGCATGCGCGCCAACATGCCGAGCGCAACGGAATATGCTTTCACTCTTCGGGGGCGACGGTTGCGACGGCGCCGCTGCTGTGTCCGTTCTTTGAAACGTTCTTCGCAAGCGCCTCGCGGATTTTCGTCTCGATTTCCCCGGCGAGATCCAAGTGTTCCTCAAGGAAGGCTTTGGCATTCTCGCGACCCTGACCGATTCGCTGGTCACCGTACGTGTACCACGATCCGCTCTTGCCGACGATGTTCTGCTCGAGCGCGACGTCGAGGATCGAGCCCATCTTCGAGATACCGTGCCCATACGTAATATCGAACTCGGCCTGACGGAAGGGCGGCGCTACTTTGTTCTTCACGACCTTGACACGCGTGCGCGAACCGACGACGTCCTGTCCGACCTTGATTTGTTCGAGCTTGCGCACGTCGAGACGAACCGACGCGTAGAACTTCAGCGCGCGTCCACCCGACGTCGTCTCCGGGTTACCGAACATGACTCCGACCTTCTCACGCAACTGGTTGATGAAGATCATGACGGTCTTGCTGCGAGAAATCGCCGCCGTGAGCTTACGCAATGCCTGCGACATCAGGCGCGCCTGCAATCCGACGTGCGCGTCGCCCATGTCACCTTCGAGCTCCGCCTTCGTCACGAGCGCGGCAACCGAGTCGACCACGATCACGTCGACCGCATTGCTGCGGGTGAGCATCTCGGCGATCTCGAGCGCTTGTTCGCCCGTATCGGGCTGCGAAACCAGCAGATTGTCGAGGTCGACGCCGAGCGCGGCTGCGTAATTTGGATCGAGCGCGTGCTCGACATCGATGAAGGCAGCGGTGCCGCCGCCCTTCTGCGCTTCTGCGATCGCGTGCAGAGCTAGCGTCGTTTTGCCGCTGGATTCCGGTCCGTAGATCTCCACGATGCGTCCGCGCGGGAATCCGCCGACGCCGAGCGCGAGGTCAAGTGCGATCGATCCGCTCGGAACGACCTCGAACGCCATGCGCTCTTGGAAGTCGCCCATCTTCATGATCGAGCCTTTGCCGAATTGGCGTTCGATCTGGGCGAGGGCGTTGCTGAG
Source organism: Vulcanimicrobiota bacterium (assembly GCA_030042755.1). The sequence goes on from JASHZC010000263.1 coordinate 4,125, forward strand.
GGCGACCCCTCGTTCGTCTTGCGCTGCCATTGCGGTCTTATCTCCTCGTAAGTTCTCGTTCTTCTTTGATACGATCACGCTCTCACATCAGAATGCCAAGTGTATGTCACGGATGCGGTCACGCTCTCACCGAATCCGGAGCGTCGTCGAAAAGCGCTTGTGTAAATTCGGAAGCTACAAAGGGACGCAGATCGTCAGCGCTCTCACCCAAGCCAATGAACTTGATCGGGATCTCGAGCGTGTCGACGATCGCCACCAACACACCCCCCTTTGCCGTCGAGTCCAACTTGGTGACCACCACGCCGGTCAACTCCGTCGCTTCGTTAAAGAGGCGGGCTTGCGAAATCGCGTTTTGCCCGGTCGTTCCGTCGAGAACGAGAAGCGTTTCGTCGGGCGCGTGCCCGAGCTCTCGCTCGATGACGCGCCGAATCTTCTTCAACTCTTCCATGAGATTCGTTTTCGTCTGTAAGCGTCCGGCGGTATCGACCAGGATCACATCGGTCCCGCGCGCTTT
>JASHZC010000264.1 GCA_030042755.1 Vulcanimicrobiota bacterium
AACGACGCCCTTGCGGTCATCGCGCGCGTGGTCTTCAACTACGACATCGGCGTTCCAGCCAATACGAACCGCGCGACCGCGCCCGTGAATTTTCCGTATCTTTGGAACATTTGGAATTTCTCGTGGGTGCAATACAACGGCTCGGTCCGCCAGCCCATGGGCAGGAATATCGGTGAGGCCCTCGGCGTCGGAGCAACCACCAACATCATCGATCCCAAGACCGGTAACTTGAATCCGGAATCCACGCGTTGGAAAACATCGATTCCCGTCCGAAATCTCGCTGCAATCGAAAACCAACTACAATTGCTGCAGCCGCCACCTTGGCCGGCAAGCGTGCTCGGTCAGATCGATCGAGCAAAGGCGTCTCGCGGTCGCGCGCTATTCGCACAAGATTGCGCCTCGTGCCATGCCGTCCGCGCGCTCGCCGGTTCTCCGAATCACGAGTGGAGCGTGAAGGTCATTCCACTTAAGGTCATTGCTACCGATCCGCGGCAGGCGGAGAACTTCGCGCAGACGACCTACGACGGTACGAAGCTCGGCCTTCCTGCTCGTACAACGGCTGCGGTTGGTCTGATGGCTGTCACCAGTGCGGTCCGAACGCAAGCATATCGCGACGAAAAGATCCCGGAGTCGCAGTGGCCCGAATACGACGGATTCGGACGTAAGAATATCGCGGAAGCACCGTGCGGTTACAAGGCGCGCCCGCTCGTCGGAGTTTGGGCCACACCGCCGTTTTTACACAATGGCTCCGTCCCGTCGGTCTTTGATTTGCTCAGCGACACGCGACCGTCGAGATTCCGCGTCGGATCGACGGAGTACGATCCGGTTCGTCTCGGGTTCGTCCAGGCTTCCGGTCCCGACGCAATGACGATCGACACGGCGATCGTCGGAAACAGTAATGCTGGGCACTGGTTCACGAACGACCGCACGCGCCCGGGGCGAATCGGTCCATTGCTAAGCGACGCGCAAAAATACGACATCATCGAGTACTTGAAAGCGGCTACGTATGCCGACTATCCAAGGGTCGTCGTCAAACAGCCCGACCCGCTGCCCTGCGTGAGCGCGTACGCAGCGAGCGCGTACTAAAGGCGTTCCGAAATGGCCGGCCGGATCGTTCTCGTCGCGCTGATATCGATCATTTCGATCGGACTTTGGTCGCCCGATATCATGCGCTTTCTCGGGCATCCGCTTGGTACGACCGGCTTCACGGTGGACTCGACGGGAGCGGTCACGAGCGTTGACCGCGGTTCGCCCGCGGAACGAGCCGGCATTCGGCCTGGACAGCGCATTGATTTCGCAGCGACGCCGCTGAGCAGTCGCATTCTCATCGTCAATACCATTCTTCAGAATCTGCAACCGGTTCAGCGTTTTCCCGTTACCGTTGTCGGCGAACGCGGCAGATTCACCACGCTCGTCTCCACGGAGCCCGAACCCGCGGCCGATCTGGCTACGATGTTGCCACGGATGGCCTTCTCCCTGATTTTGCTTGCCGCCGGAATCGCGCTCGTCATGTTGCGCCCGGGTAAGGCCACCTGGGCATTTTTCATTTTTGCGGCCTTTAATCCGGGCCAACCGATCAATTGGGTCATTTGGTTTGGTCCGCCGGTCTATCAAATCGCAATGACGGTCCTCACCGGGCCGAGCTTCGCGATCCTCTCGCTCATGGCGGCGGTCATCTTCGCGCTGTACCTGTTGGTAGAACCGCCGATCCATCGCTGGCGCCTCATAACCGAAGCGAGCGCGTATGTGGTGGGCCTGACCGTAGCACTACTTTCGAGCTGGTCGATCGTAGCGACAACGTACTTTGGAGCGCCCGCACCGAATTTCAATGGAATCGTCCTTGCGCTTGAGCTGTCTGCAACGATCGCACCGATCGTGCTCTTGTTCGCAACCTACGCGTCTAGCGACGCGCCAACACGCGAGCGCGTCCGATGGGTCATTCTTGGCTTCTCCGTCAACGCGCTCGACTTCGTGTATTATTTCGTGTCGCAAACGGTCACCGCGATCTCGCCGCCGTATTGGTTGTGGTCGGCACTAGCCGGCCTCGATTCGGTGGTCGTAACGATAACCGTCCTCTACGCAGTCCTCAAGCACCACGTGATCGACGTTAACGTGGCGATCAGCCGCGCGCTGGTTTACACGATTCTGTCGGCATTGCTTGTCGGTATTTTTGCTCTCGTCGATCTCCTCTTCTCACGGATGCTATCTGTGCGAAGCGCCGGTCTCATGGTCGACGTCGGGCTTGCGCTCGTGCTTGGGTTCACTTTCAACTCTATACATTCGCGAGTCGATCGATTCGTCGACCGTGTGTTGTTCAGAGTGCGGCACGCAGCGGAGGAACACATGAAGACCGTCATTCGCGGCTTGCCTTTTGCCGTCTCACAGAACCAGGTCGATCGCCTTCTGATCGAAGAGCCGGTTCGCTCGTTTACGTTGACGGGAGCCGAGTTGCTCGCATCTTCCGAAGATTCGCCGTTCGAGTGTCGCTCTGCGTTTGGCGCACCGTTCCCCGGTCTCTCGGTTATAGCGCGGGAAGACTCCCTCCCCGTGTACTTGCAAGGAGAGCGTTGCGCTTTACGTCTCAACAAGCATGGCTGGGATACTCACGCGATCGCGATACCGGTTTTTTCGCACGGTGACTTGATCGCGATCGCGATTTATGGGCTGCACGAAAACGGCACCGACCTCGACAACGAAGAGATCGAGCTCTTTCAAGAACTCGCCGTTGCGGGTGGAAATGCCTATGACCGGCTGGAGGCGCAGTATCTGCGCGAACGCCTACGCCAGATGCTTCCGACTCGAGGTTAAGCGATCACCACGAGTATCGCATACCGCCGTTCAAGTTCCACCCTCGGAAGCCGCCGGTATTCCCTACGTCGCTTTGCCAAGTGACGTCTCCGTGCACCGAGAGATGCGACGCCAGAGTGCCGTTAACACCGGCTCCGATCTGTACCTCTTGACCGATTGCACCGGTGTTAAAATTCGTACCGCCGATCAGGACGTTACTCGATGGTCCGATTCCTTGCAGAAGATTGACCCTGAAATACGGAGCGAAGTTCGTTCCATTCGTGTTGTTCTCGAACGGCTGGATGATCCGAAAGCCGATTCGCGCCAATCCCTCGCTGGGGTTGCCCAAATTGACGTCGATATCGTCGATGTCTCTACGATTAGCGAAGAACAAATTCCCCAACAGCAGTTGCACCTGTGGTTCGACGGCCAACTTCCCTCCCGGCAGTGAGAACGGCACTCCGGATTCCAACGACAACGCGAACGAAGAGCCGTTCATATTGGTGGTTTCGCCTTGCTTGGGCGTCGTGTAGGTTCCGTCGAACGTCCCGCCCATGAGGATGCCGTCGACGTACCAACCGCGACGAGCCTGCCACGTACCGATCGCAGCGATGCTTCGCGTGTTGAGGAGACCCTGACTGTCTCCGTCCACGGCCTGGGGCTGGAGCGATAACTGGCCGAAAGTGCCGGCCAAACCTATTCGGAGCGTTCCGTAATCGTTGTTGATGGCAATACGGTTGAGGCCGAACTGCAGCGCGCCATAGCCCTGATAGAAGTTGTAGCCGAAGTCTTTGAATCCGAGATTCGTCGAATAGTTGAGGTAGCTGCCATACGTACGCAGAAAGGCCTCGCTAGTCGAGCCGCCGAGCATCGAGGCGTCGCGGAGCTCACCCAATCGCTGATACAGTGTGTCGATATCGACCAAACCGGCCTGGAACAACGCTCGCGGCGTCGAGATGTAGGCCGGCACTTGCGGAGC
>JASHZC010000265.1 GCA_030042755.1 Vulcanimicrobiota bacterium
CTCCCCGGAACGACGCTGGCGTCGTTCCCGGTTCCGTCAACCTTGAACTGATTGACGCCGCCGTTCGCGATGAAGTTCATGACGACATCGTGAAAGAGCCGGAAATACTTCGGGCCCGAAAGCGCTAAGCCCGTGCTGTTGATTTCGTAGCCTTCCGCCTTTGCCGCGGCCAGGCGCTCCTCGCGCGGCTTTCCGTAGCCGCCCCACGGCGATAACCACGCTCCTGGACGCGCGCCGTATTGCGCAGCGGCGGCCTTGAGCGGAGCGAAACCATCGGGGAAGCCCGAATTGAACTGCCAAAGGTGATTCGGGTCGTCCCAGCCGTCGTCGAAAAGAAAGGACGCGAGCGCCACGCCGCGCCGTTCGTGAAGCTCTTGGCCGAACGTGTGAATGCGTGAGAGACAATCGTCCTGCGTGTAGCGCGTGAAATACCCGATGTCATACCACGAGTTGTAGTGCAGAAACGTTCGGTACGGATGCGCCCGCTCGCGCTCGAGATATGTAAGAAAGCCGCGCCGCAGTTGGCCCGGATGCGTCGATCCGATCACCATCGATGCAACGAGCGGAACGCCCGGCTGTACGTCCACCCTGCGTGGCAACGATATGTCCACACGATCGTACACCGCATCGCCCTGCGAAAACGGATGTTCGAGCGCCACGAACAGGTTACCTGAAACTGCCGGAGATCCATCGACGTATCCGATAACGAGTACGTCGGGAAGATTGAACTGCACGAGTTGCACGCCGCGCACCTGCAGCGGAGCGCGCGTCGCATCGAGCGTAAGCTCTTGGCGTAGATAGTGCGCGCCGTCCGACGCAATGGCACGCCACGTCGCTCGAGCACCGGATGAGGCGTGCGTGAGATCAACCGAAATCGAGGTCTCACCCACGCGACCGGCAAAGCGCGAACTCCGCGGATCCGCTTCCAACCGCCGCGCGCGTGGCGCGCCGGCGACGATGAAGTCGCTGCCACTGACGCTGCTGCCGTCCGCGAAGGAGAGAATGAAGAGCTCCTGCGGGACGGCGACGGCTTGTCCGGAGAGACGGTCGGTCAGGTCGGTCATGCGGAGTTTCCCGCCGTCTACGGACCACATTGCCGCGATGCCGTCACTTGCGAGCGAAAAAGAATTGCCGCTAATGCTCGTTGCCGGCGGCGAAGCCGGGAGCGTCTTGGGCAACGACGCGGCAACCGCGGCCAAACCCGCAGACCGCAAGAATGCAGGCCGGCTAATCATCGGAGGGAACACTACGACATTCATGCTCCTATTCATGTCCGCGTGATCGCGCGTATCGCCGTTCTGGCGCTGTTCTTCACGCTGATTGCGGATGCGCACGCGATCGCGCTTGATAACGGCGTCGCTCGCACGCCACCAATGGGATGGGATGCTTGGAACGCGTTCGGGTGCGACGTCAACGAGAAGCTGATCGAAGAGGTTGCCGACGCGCTGGTACGCAGCGGGTTGCGCGACGCTGGATATAGGTATCTCGTACTCGACGATTGCTGGATGGGTGGTCGCGACCGGAACGGGAACCTGCAAGCAAACCCGCAGCGTTTCCCGAGCGGCATGAAGGCCCTGGGCGACTACATCCATGCGCGCGGGCTCCTATTCGGAATCTACGAGACGCCGAACACCATTACGTGCGCGGCCATTTGGAGCGGATATCCCGCGAAACTCGGCGTGGGTAGTGCCGGCCACGAAAGAAAAGACGCGCGAACCTTTGCGTCGTGGGGTGTCGATTATCTAAAGTACGACCACTGCCAGGGGGATTACAATTCCTTTGCGCGGATGAGAGATGCACTTCGCGCAACCGGCCGGCCAATCGTTTACAGCATCAATCCCGAGTTCGGTCAGGTTGCGCGCCGGCGCGAACTGCCCGAGCTGGCGAACTCCGCTCGCGTCGCTGACGATATCGAACCGACCTGGGCTTCGGTGATGCGCGTCTTGGATCAAGGCTCAAATCTCGCACCGTTATCCCGCCCTGGATTTTGGAACGACTTCGACATGCTCGAGGTCGGCAACGGCATGTCATATACGGAGGCCCGCGCCCACTTTGCGATGTGGGCGATGATGGCAAGTCCGCTCCTTGCGGGAAATGACGTGCGGAAGATGAGCGCGCAGACGCGTACGATTTTGGAAAACCGGGAGGTCATCGCGGTGGACCAGGATCCACTCGGTATCCAAGCGACGCTGGCCGACGAGCCGACGCCAACGACGCAGGTTTGGTCGCGGCCGCTGCACGTGCCGGGAACGTACGCGATCGCATTGCTCAACCGCGGTAACGCGCCGGCGGAGATCCGGGTGGGATGGAATTGGCACGTCGGGTTTGCCGGCCCAGCTACGGTACGCGATCTGTGGAGGCACGAGGATCTCGGTGTCTTCGACCGAGGCTATAGCATCGTGGTGCAACCACACGACGCCGCAATGATCAAGGTGACGCAGGTACGATAGAGGGTGCGACTGGCGAACGGAACGATCGCAGTTCGTATCGAGCCGGAGCATGGTGCAAAGATTGCATCGTTCGTGCGCACGGCAAGCGGACGGGAGTTCTTGCTTGGGAACAACGCGAGCCGCGGATTGCCGGCAGCGCTCGGCGACGAATACGACGCGACGCGCTCGTATGGCTTCGACGAATGCGTACCGACGGTTGCGCCCTGTGTCTATCCCGATCCGCCGTTTCGCGGAGCGCTGATGCCCGATCACGGCGACGCGTGGTCCGCACCGTCCACTTGCGAGATGCTCTCGGAGAGCAGCGCACGATGCGTTACGTTGGGGCGCGCGCTTCCTTATCGGCTCAGTAAGACCATCACGCTCTTCGGTTCGAGCGTGCATCTCGAATACCACATGGAGAACGTGGGGGGCGCCGGATTTTTCTACAATTGGACGGCACACCCGTTGCTTGCACCGGAGGAAGGCTTGCGCGTCGAGCTCCCCACTTCACTGCGAGAACCGGCGACTGCGCCGTTTTCGATGTCAAGCAGCGGGTACGCGCACATGAGCTTCACGCGCAAGCTTCGGCGGAGCGAAGGACGCGTTAGCGCGTACTGGCCTTCGAGCGGTGAACGCATTCAATTTCGATTCGATACCGGGCGGATACCGTACGTCGGGATCTGGGTGACGCAGGGGGGATGGCCAGGCAACGCCGTGCATCCGCAATATTCCGTCGCGATCGAGCCGACGTTCGCTCCAGGGTCGCTGGCGCAGGCAATAGCTTCCGGCAACGCACCGCGCTTGGAGCAGGGCGCAGTCGCAACGTGGGAACTCTTCGTCACCGCGTTGGGCCCGCAGGACGAGTAGTATGCACCTCGGATTCGTCGACTGGCTCATGGTCGTCGTGTATTTTGCATTCGTGCTGGGCACGGGAGTCTTGCTCGCGCGTTCGACGAAGACCGGAAACGATTTCTTTCTTGCCGGGCGTTCGCTGCCGGCGTGGATCACGGCCTTAGCGTTCATTTCCGCCAACCTCGGAGCGCAAGAGGTCATCGGCATGGCCGCCTCCGGCGCGAAGTACGGGATCTCGACGGCACACTTCTATTGGATCGGCGCGATCCCGGCGATGCTCTTCATCGGTATTTTCATGATGCCGTATTATTACGGCTCACGCGCTCGTTCCGTGCCCGAATACTTGAGGCTCCGCTTCGACGAAAAGACGCGCGGGTTCAACGCGATCGCGTTCGCGATCATGACGATCTTTTCGTCGGGAATATCGATGTACGCGATGGCGCGCTTGCTGCAGGTGTTGCACGTCTTCGAGAATCTGTCCATCTCGATCTTCATCTCGGCGTTCATCGTCTTGCTGTACATCTTCGCCGGCGGCTTGCGCAGCGCGATCTACAACGAAGTACTGCAATTCTTCTTGATCTGTGCCGGATTCTTGCCGCTCGTCATACTGGGGCTGTACAGCGTCGGCGGCTGGGATGGAATCGTCCATACGCTTCCGGCGGCATACACGCACGCGTGGCACGGGATCGGCAACCCGAACGACAACCTTCTCGGCGTCGACGCGTTCGGTCTGGTCATGGGTCTTGGTTTCGTGCTCTCGTTTGGGTATTGGTGCACCGATTATCTCGTGGTGCAGCGCGCGATGGCGAGCGACTCGCTCAACGACTCGCGTCTCACGCCGGTCATCGCTGCGATTCCAAAGATGTTCTTTCCGTTCTTGGTGATTCTTCCGGGAATTATCGCGGTCGCGCTCACGCCACAGGCTTTTGGGGCGCACGCATCCGGAGCGGGATTGATTCCCATACAAACCGGACCGGATGGCCTTCCCGTTCGCGACGCTGCGGGGCATCCGGTGTACGATTTCAACTTGGTGATACCGGTCATGCTCGCGCGGTACTTCCCCACGGGAATGCTCGGCCTCGGTCTGACGGCGCTGCTTGCGAGCTTCATGTCGGGCATGGCGGGTAATGTCACTGCCTTCAACACGGTGTGGACGTACGACATCTACGGATCGTACATCCGCCCCGGCGCAAGCGATGCGCACTACCTGCTGATCGGCCGATTGGCCACGATTTTCGGGATCGCCGCGTCGGTCTGCGCCGCATATCTGGCTGCGCAGTTCAACAACATCATGGACGTGCTGCAGCTGGTCTTTGCCTTCGTTAATGCGCCGCTGTTCGCGACGTTCTTACTTGGGATGTTCTGGAAACGTGCTACCGGCGACGGCGCATTCTTTGGTTTGATCGCGGGAACGCTCGCTGCGGCGGTTCACCACGGCTTGACGCTGCCGCTCGGCGACACGATCGGAATCAAAGGCGGCTGGATCCACGTCGTCCACGGCTACCCAAGCGAGATGGCGCAGAATTTCTACACGGCGATCGTTGCCTGGGTGACTTGCTTTGTCGTCACGATCGTCATCAGCCTGTTAACGAAGCCTCGGCCGGAAGCCGAACTGGCCGGTTTGTGCGCGTCATTGACGCCGCGTCCGGACGATCGCAATCTCCGTTGGTTCAGAAATCCGGTCGTGCTTGGATCCATCGTCTTGATGGGATGCATCGCCTTGAACGTGGTGTTTCGTTGATGAACCTCGATCTGCGCCTGATCCTTGGCTGGCTCTTTGTGATTCTCGGGGCGATTCTAGCCGTGAGCGGCGCGTTGCTTTCGCTGAGAATCAACACGCTCTGGGGCCTGATCATGGTCGCCTTTGGAATTGCGTGTCTTGGATCGGCTCTCATACGGCGGGGACCCGCATGAGGATTCGCGCACGCGCACCAGGGCGGGTGAATTTGATCGGGGATCACACGGACTACAACGATGGGTTTGTGCTCCCGATGGCAATCGATTTCTCGACAACGGTCGATGCGATTGCGCGTCTCGACCGCTTGGTGACGCTCGCGTCCGACGGCTTTCCGGCTCTCGATGCGCCGCTCGATCTCGATGCGCTCGCAGCCAACCCGTCGCAAAACCGGAGCGACTACGTGCGCGGCGTACTCATCGAGCTGCAACGTGACGCGAAGCTGAACGGGGCCGACGTACGCATTGCGAGCGAAATACCGTCGGGAGCCGGTTTGAGCTCGTCGGCTGCGCTCGAAGTCGCGATTGCCTTCGCGATGCTCGGA
>JASHZC010000266.1 GCA_030042755.1 Vulcanimicrobiota bacterium
CGACGTCCAACGCCGGTGGTCCGGTTGGATCGAACAGTACTTGAAGTAGAAACGGCTAAGAGATCGCCGACGATCGCCGCGGCGTGCTTGCGGATCTCATTGACGGCGGTCGTTTCGTACCACAGTCCACGCAAGAGCGGGCCGATTGCGAAAAGATGCGCGTGTGCCTCGCCCCGTTCGTCGATGACGCGGTAATCCGGCCCGGCATCGATCCCGAGACGAAGCGCATCGGGACGGGCGAGCCCGCGCGCGAGCAGATTGCGCACCAGCGGATGCACAGCTGTCTGAAGATCGGCGTTCGGTCCGGTGCAGTTGACCACGTGCTCGGCGCGCAACGTGACGGTGCGATCGCCTTGTTGCAACGTCAATGTGATGCCGTCGTCCCCGGCCTCGCCCCCGATGATGCGCCCGCGGTGAAGGGTGATGCGCTTCTCGGTTTGCAGCCGCGTGAACGCTGCGTAGGTTGCCGGAGGAACGCGGTAGCGGTGGACGGCCCACATCGATTGCAGATGGCGCAAGAATCTCTTGCGCTCGCGCAGGTTCCAACCGGACCAGACGTCGGGCGTTATCGGGCGCAGCGACTCAACGATCGCGCGCCAGTCGCCGGGATGACGATCGGCTGCGCGACGTATCGACCGCAGCAGCGTATATGGCGTCGACACGTTCAGGTGTAGTGCCGACGCGTCGAACCCGCGGACGCTCGTGTCCTCGATGTGCGGCAGCAAGCCGTGCCGCGAAACCACGTGCACGTGTCCGCGAAAGGCGCGCTCGTCGAGTAGGGCAATCGTGTCCATTGCAGTCAACCGGCTGCCGATGACGACGATTTCGCAATTCGCATCGAAACGCAAGATGTCGGTCGTCCATGGATCGCCGGAATACCCGGAATGTTCGAGTACGCGCCGCGGCAAGAAGCGATCGTTCGGCGGCAGGTTGCCGATCGCCAAGACGACGCTGCGCGCATCGAAGGAGCGTCCGTCGTCGCTGGTGAGCCGGTAGCCTCCTGATGTGCCTTCGATGTCGACGATCTCGACGCGTTCGTGTCTCAACCCGGCATGCCGCGCGAGCGCCGCGGCGCCCGTCGCGCGAAGGTACGCTCCATATCGCGAGCGGCAGATCAACGCATCATCGTGTTCGTCGACCAGGTAGCGCGCTAAGTGACGATCGTCGCCGGGAACAGCCGACATTGCGCGTACGGGTCCGTTCATGAGGAGGCTCGCCGATTGGGGCGAGTAGGCGGTGCCCGGACCCAGATCACCATGATTGAAGAAGACGGCACGATAGTCTGCGCTGGCGCAAGCCGAGAGTGAGCTGGCTATTGCCGTCGCTGAGAGGCCGCCGCCGACTACGGCGACGTCGTAGGGATGCATGATCTCTTAGGTATCGGCAGCTTTGCGGCGGTCGATCATCCGTTCGACGGCGCGGTAAATCCTCGGGACGAAGCGATGTTTGTACGGATAGATCTCGGCCGGGTCGCTGGTGTGGACGAGCATCGCGGCGTCGGCTTCGAAGACCAGGACGTTCCCATCGCGGTCGATGCCGCAGTCAATACCGAAATACTCCAAACCTACAGCCGAACCGATCTGAACGATCGTTTCGAATCGGGATCCGTCGAACGCGCGACGCGGGTCTTCGAGAAACGCCGCCTCTTCGTCACGCATCCACTGATGCTCGCTCATCGGCGCGTTGTAGTAGTGAATCATCCAATTCGGCGAGATCGCCAGATGGACCGGATACGGTGCTCCGTCAACGTAAACGATTCGATATTTTCGATAGTAACCGTCGGGGCTCGAGTAGTCGACGAATGGACTTGCAAAATAGCGATCGGCGGGATGGCGTTCGACGTATTCCGCGCACGCGGCCCCCTCGACAAGTCGCTCGAGTCCGTGACCGGCGTGAGACCCGATGGGTCGTGCAATGATCGGAAAGGCGAACGGTACATCGCCGGATCGCATCCGCTCGCGCTCGAGCGTGACGATCGGTGCGACGCGCGCGTTTGTGCCGGCGAGCGTCTGCCCCAGCAGCGGGCGAGCCGTTCGCATGACGTGTGCGGGGGCGTTCAACGACGGCTTCGGATGGGTTCGAATGAAATACTGTGCGAGCGCGAGAGCGTTCACGGCGTCGGGAGATTCGGCAATGATGTTCCATGTGACGTCGTACGGCGGAACCGTATCGGATGCCGTGTGATACTCGTCGACGAGATAGAGTTTGTGCACCGTCGTCGTATCGCGGTCAAACAAAAAATCGACCGGAATGTTTGCCTGCCAGTCTCCCGGAGTGCACAAGCAAAGGACGCGGCGCTGCTCGTGCGGTGCGATGTGCGAAAAGAGCCGGCTCGTCTGCAATGCCGATCGTTGATGCGCGAGAGCTTCGTCGCGGGCTCCGGCGATTTGGAGCAGCTCGTATAGCGCGAGGTGCGAGGCGATGCTTGGCTCGATTGCGAGGGCGGCGCGATGCTCGGCAATCGCACCGGCGTTGTCGCCGGACTCGTAGAGCGCTTGCGCGAGATTCTGATGGAGCGCGACGACGTTCGGGAACAGCGCGATCCCGTCGCGAAAGGCCCCGATTGCCTCGGCC
>JASHZC010000267.1 GCA_030042755.1 Vulcanimicrobiota bacterium
TTCCGCGCGGCTGCGTCCATCCGCCTACGACGAACTCTTGCTCTTGCTGCGCTTTGATCTTCACCCAATCGCGGCTCCGCCGTTCTTGATAGAGCGACGCGCGCTTCTTTCCGACGATACCTTCGAGATGCGCGCGCTTGGCTTGCGCGAAGAGCGGCTTCCCTTTACCGATGACGTGTTTCGAGTAGAGGACCAGCGTCTCGTCATCGATCATTCGCTCGAGAATATTCTTTCGCTCTTCGAGCGGCGTCTTGCGAAGATCGCGCCCCTCGGCGTAAAGGATGTCGAACGCGACGTACGTCAGCGGATATCCCTTTTCGCCGTATTCTTGCAGGCGTTGAAAATCGGAGCGGCCCTTCGAATCGAGGCTGCAAATCTCTCCATCGATCATGATCGGAACGCGAGCAAATGCGTCGGCGAGGCCCGCGAGATCTGGGAACCGTTCCAAAAGATCGAGTCCGTTGCGCGAGCGCAGCGTGAGCCTGTGCGCCGCGTCGACGGTGCAAATCGCGCGATATCCGTCCCATTTGATTTCGAAGAGCCAGTCGTCATCGTCGAACGGGGCGTCGATCAGCGTAGCGAGCATGACGGACTTGAGTTTTGGAAGCGGATCGGCTTTAGCTACGGCCTGCTTTGCCTGTTTCGCGGCGTATGATTCGATCGTTTTGCCGGTCTTCACCGACTTGGGATAATCGTCGATATCGTAGGTCTTACGCTCTTCGTCGTCGTGATCTTTGATCAGCAGCCACGGATCGCCGCTCTCACCTTCCTTTGGCTTGATCCTCACGAGACTGAACATGCCCTTCATCTTCTTGCCGTGCAGAATGAACTTGATCTTGCCCTTTGCAATTTCTTTGGCCGGATCGGTTCCCTCCGCCAATTCGTACCAGCCTTCATCCCACACGATGACCTCGCCGGCCCCGTACTGCCCTTTGGGAATGACGCCTTCGAACGTGCGATAGTCGAGCGGATGATCCTCGACGTGCATCGCCAGACGCCGCTCGCCCGCAACGAGCGTCGGACCTTTCGGCACGGCCCACGACGGCATCACACCGTCGGCCTCCAATCGAAAATCGTAATGAAGCCGGGTCGCCCGATGCTTTTGAATGACGAAGCGTAACTTTTTCGCGCCAGGCCTGAGCTTACCGCTCGGCTCAGGCGTGGCGGTGAAGTCGCGCTTGCGATTGTACTTTTCGAGCGGCCGCGGCACGCCGGAACCTATGCCCTAGGACTTTTTGCGCGCAAAAGGTCGACGAGCATTAAAATGACCGCAATCAGCAGCACGATATGAATCGTGTTGCCTAGGACGTGATAAACGAAAAAGCCGAGCACCCAACAGACAAACAAGATAGTAATGACGATCCAAAGCATAATGTCACGCTTACCTCGCTAACGCGCAGTTCCGAACGTTCCCGCTACCAGCGCAATCGCAATCGCCGCCGCGATGATTGCCAGCAGTCCGATCAAGGCCGCCCGGCGTCCTTGCATCCCTTCCCCCAGTACGCATGCGCGAAACCCGCATCCCGCGAAGCGATGATGCCATGAGCTGGGACCTAGCCGGCGCGATCGCCTCGATGCTGCTCGCAGCCGCGGCGTATATCCGAAGCCGCAGCGCGGGCGGATTTTACGACTCGCAGGTGTACGGCATGACACCGGCGACACATCGCGCCTACGCGGCGTCGGCCCTAGCCTTTGCCCTAGCGTTTTTCGCTGCCGGCCTGTGGTGGCCTAGCGGCAGCGCAACGATTTGGATCGGCGCCGCATTCGTGCTCTTTGCGGTGTTTTATCTGACCTCGTACTTGCGCGGAGCCTCCGAAGATGACGACTACTGAATTTCACTTCTCGCCGCGACCCAACCGTGCCGATGAGATCGGCTGGGAACCGTGGGGCGAGAGAGCGTTCGAGCGCGCAGCGCGCGAGGATAAGCCCATCCTGCTTGCGATCTCGGCGGTGTGGTGCCATTGGTGTCACGTGATGGACGAAACGACGTACTCCGACACCGGCGTCATCGACGCTATCAACGCGCGCTACGTTCCGGTACGCGTCGACAACGACGAGCGTCCCGACGTCAACGCGCGCTATAACATGGGCGGATGGCCGACGACGGCCTTTCTCACCCCCGAGGGAAGCGTGCTCACGGGCGCAACGTATCTCCCGCCGGAACATATGCGGCGCGCGCTAGCCGACGTCGCCGCGTTTTACGTCGAACGCAAGTCCGAAATCGAGGACCGCGTTGCGGAGTTGCGGTCCGCTCGCGTCAATTACCAACTCGCGCCGGCGGACTCGCTGACACCGGCAATCGTCGAAGACGTCACGCGCGCTATCTGCAGCGGCTACGACGAGGAGTTCGGAGGATTCAACGAAGCGCCGAAATTTCCGCAACCCGACGTCTACGAATTTCTTCTGGCCCAGTGGCGATTGACGAGCGATCCGAAACTCTACGAAATCGTATCTCACTCGTTGCGCGCTATGGCGCACGGTGGAATGTACGATGCAGCCGAAGGC